>NZ_JAVRBQ020000194.1:0-64210 GCF_034531215.2 Nostoc sp. ChiSLP03a | reverse complement strand
TGGCAGTTTATCAAACGTCAGTTCAAGGGCGAGAATTTCTCAAATTTAGAGGAATTGCGCCAACGGATTAAACATGAGTTAGCTCAAATGTCTTCCGAGTTAATCTCCTGTTTGACCTGTTATGATTTTATCCTTGAAGCTCTGTTCCATGAAGCTTTATTCTATGCATCTTCATAGAGGATTGGTATGACAGTTAATTACACCTGGAACAGAAGTTGCGATCGCGTGTATTGCTTCTGGTGCGATCGCCATTCGATCTACAAGCCAAGGCAAATTCTCTTTTAAAACTGACCAGCCACTCCAAAATACCAACAAGGCGACAGGAAAAGCTAAGACCAAATCCACCCATTGATAACCTAGCCAAACTCCTATCAAGCCACCAATTACAGAAATTGTCACCCAAACATCGCTCATGGTATGTGTCGCATCAGCGATGAGAATTGAGCTACCTACCCGCTTACCCACAGCACGTTCATAAAACGCCACAAAAATATTCACACCCAGCACAATTAGTAATAACCACAATTGTGGGGGCGATATTTTTATCGGTTCACCACCACCTTTGAGAATTCGTTCGATTGCTCCTTGCAGAATTTCAAAACAGGCTATTCCTAAAAATGAGGCAATTCCTAGAGCGCCTACTGCTTCAAACTTGCTGTGTCCGTAGGGATGCTCGCGATCGGGTTGTGGAGAAGAAAATTTACTCGCAACTAATCCTAAAACGTTGTTGGCGCTATCTGTCACACTATGCAAAGCATCAGCTAGTAAACTCAAAGAACCTGTCCAGTAGCTCACAAGTGCTTTCAATCCCATTACAAACAGGTTGAGTAATAAAGTAATAATTAAAACCTTTCTTACTTCAGCGCGGTTATCGTAAGTCATAGATAATTTATCACATCAAGTTCTATGACTTATAATGTAGACCTCAAAATATAAATAAACACAAATAAAGTGTATCAAAGTCTTACACAGTAAGAGTTAAGTCTCTCTATAGTCTCTATGTTTTAAATAGATTTGTTGAGATTCTTTTTAACTAACAACAGCTACAAGTTGGATAGGCATTAGTAATGGCTTTACTAATAACCGCGTATTTTTAGCATTAATTTCAGGAATATTTTAATTGACTTTGTTATTAATACATCAACCGAGATCGTATTGAGTTGTATTCAAAGATATTATGACGACCATCAGTGGTCTGTATTTACTCTAAATAACCGATCGGTTTAATGAGTGTTATTTACTGCGTGATAAGGATAAGTAAGCTCATGATTTATTCAGAAAATTGTCAAAATTTAAGGAGCGAAATCTGACAGTTTCCACGTCAGATGTTCATGTGATACCAAATAGGCACTATCTTTACTGCGGCCACGCTTGCAACGCTGTCTCCACAACCCGTAGGAGTTCCGTTCGGGTAGCTCCGGTTGCCGCCAGAACTGATATTCCACAATTGACTGTCACGACAAAGCGGGCGAGAGCCGCTGGATCGGAATCAGCCGACAAGTCACCCTCCAAAATCGCCTGCTCGAAACGCTTACGCACAGAAGCTTCACTCGATTCTCGGCGTGCAGACAATTCTTGCCGGATCGGGTCGGCTGGATCTCCGCATGAAAGCGTGCCATAAACCCAGAGACATCCGGGTGGATTGTGTGGATCGGTTCCTAAGTCAACGACCCCGTGCATCATCCGCTCGGCGACCTGGCGCGCAGTTGGCTCTTTGAGAGCCTCACGAAGATAGGCTGATGGCCCGTCGGCATAGCGAGCCAGCACTTTGCGAAATAGAGATTCTTTGTTCCCAAAGGCGGCGTAAAGGCTAGGACGATTAATGCCCATAGCCTCGGTCAGATCCGAAAGGGATGTGCCTAGATAGCCCTTGCGCCAGAACACATACATTGCACGATTGAGCGCGTCATCGGTATCGAACTCGCGGGGTCGGCCTATGGCCGCAGTGGTTTTTTCCTGTTTCATACTCATCAGTATAATAATTTCTTGACAGGCTTACCCCCATGCTTTATATCTATACCAGACGATACAAAACTTTAATCACAAAAGAATCCTATGAGCAACAAAAAACTTACTGGGAAGGTGGCATTGGTAACAGGTGGCTCACGCGGTTTGGGGGCAGCGATCGCTAAACGTCTAGCACAAGATGGGGCAGCTGTTGCCCTCACCTACACTAGCTCGCCGCAAAAAGCCGATGAGGTGGTGCAAGCGATCGAAACAGCAGGTGGGCAAGCTTTGGCTATTCGCGCCGACAGTGCCAACGCTGAAGCGGTGAAAAATGCTGTCACCGAGACTGTAAAAGCTTTTGGTCGTCTCGATATCCTCGTGAACAATGCGGGGATCGCCACTTTGGCTACTATCGACGAGTTCTCACTGGATGATTTTGACCGAATCATCGCGGTTAATATTAAGGGCGTGTTTGTGGCAACTCAAGAGGCTGTCCGCCATATTGGCGAGGGCGGACGGATTATTATGATTGGCAGCGTCAACAGTGACATCATGCCATTTGCTGGTGGTTCCGTGTATGCTTTGACCAAGGGTGCGATCGCAAGTTTTACGCGCGGTCTGGCCCGCGATCTCGGTCCTCGTGGCATCACAGTAAATAATATCCAACCCGGCCCGGTGGATACCGACATGAACCCAGCGGAGGGTTCCTTTGCCGACACTATGAGAAGTATGACTGCCCTCCAGCGCTATGGTCGGAGTGAAGAAGTAGCCGACATGGTTTCCTATCTTGCCAGTGCAGAAGCCGGTTTCGTTACTGGTGCGAGCCTGAACATTGATGGTGGCTTCACAGCCTGATTCGGCGGTAACAAAACGACTAGGTAATACTGTGATTGCAAGCCAATGAAAGCCTGTTACGTAGTAAGCACTTCATCCTAACAAAGACGATGCGCGAACGGGTTCGTTAGTCGCTCATGGGGGAAACCCCCTTGGCGCTAGCCTCTCCCTTTGGGAGAAGACCGCGCTAACTTACTACAAACTTATTTACCCAGGACAGAATACTTGTCTTGACAGACTAACGAATTACCCGCAACGGTAATAATGGTCTTTGAAGAAGACATCGGGAACTCTCAGAGTGGGATTCAAACCCCTTATTCCGGTAATATAAGTACTTATCAAGAAGTTTTAATAAAAAAATATGTCTTCAATTCCTCTAACATTGAACTTGATTGAGGGTTCAGTCTCTTTCAGTTTTTCAGCCCAAGCAGCAAGAGAATTAAAGGCAGCAACGGATCAACTGATGGAACGCCTAAAAGCGATCGCCGCTAAACCCACTCCTGGCGGTGGTAGAGTCACTCCCCAGCCTCCCCTGGAATATCGTTATACGGGTGAAGTATTTTTAGAAGTTTTTTGTAATCCTAATATCTGGCCAACACCTTTCGCAGCCAAGGTTTTGCTGACTGTCCGCAATGTCAACATTCGCTTGACTACTGAGGCTGAACTTACTCGCATCATTGAAGACATTAATCAATATTTAGAGCAAGTAGGATAATAGTCAAGTGAAGGAGGCAGGAGGCAGGAGAGATAGCTATCTATGAAGGGTGAAGCTTGAACCTTCCCCCAAAAATTTCAAGATGATTTTTTTATGCTTTGTAAGATTTTTTCTGAAAAAATACTATAAAAATAAAAATTTTGGATTTTGCGAAAGTTGAGCCAGTTGCTAGCGGAGTTTCCCTTTTTTGTCGCAACTGGTGTCGGTTAGCCTTTACTTAGCAAACTTTTCAAGGCTGATTTTGGCTTTTAACAACAAGCAGACAATCGCTTCCTTCAAGTAAGGGATGCAATAAATGGCGAGTCGAAAGCGAAGTTCCTACACTTCTATCGGATCGATGTAGGAACTTCGCAGAATCTATATACTAAACTCAAGCCGTGACACCAGATGTACAGAACAAATGGTTTTGATGCCTTCTTTTACTTGAAAAGTTGTATAAATTCAGACTCAACTGCTTCTGTATTAATCAAAAATGCAAGATTCTCTATAGGGCAATGCTCATTCAAAACTAGAGATTATCCGCCAAATTGAGTGTTGAATCTTTGATGGTGAGATTCACACATCAAAAACAAACCCCCAATCCCAAACCCGAAATCAAACATTGATTTAGTCGTTGTCCCACTGTTCGCGACCAATTAGATCGCCAATGCGATCGCGTAACAAAAAGTCACATTTCTCTAATTCACATTCAACGCAAACCCACTCTCTCGCTGGAATGTATTGGCAGAGGCTATATATTGGCTGTTGTCGGCTAACCATTCCCTTTTGCACCAGTCGGCGTGCTTCGTCTTGAATCACATCTAGAGAGTAGTAATTGATAGAAGGCACCGTATTCACACTCATGGTTTTTACTCACAAATTAACACTTACGATAGTGTTCCCGTTAAAAATTAGGAACAAACATTACAGAAATTAGACTTGTGGCTAAGATTTTGTAGTTTGCTATACGGAACTATTTTTATTTTGACGCTACATCTCCTGAAATTATCTCAAGAAATGTTAAGAAAGTCAACGAATCCTGACATTTGTCGAAAATCCGCTTTACAAAAAAAATTCCAAGTAGTTAACTTAACCTGCTTATGTAACTGTATGACTTTGATGCCACAAGTCTGAAAGTCTTGCCATTACTGTATTTAGACAAGATTTGGTGGGTAGTAAGGGTTTATATCGCCATCGTTTACATATCAAATAATCACCTTAAAAGCTGGATCTACAACTGCGGGTATTCATCTAAGGTAAGCAACACAATAATATTTGTCAGTTATTAGGGTATAAATTGTTGCAAAACATAACGGAAAAAGTATACTACGAAGGCTTGAACCATAGCATCTGTTAACAATTTCTTAAGTAAGCCTGTAATTTCTTAGTTAATTTCAGCACTAACACCATCCAATTTTCTTTTGAAAAACATCTGTAAAAGGGTCGAGTAACAATAGTTGTCGGTTAAAGGGAAAAGGGAAAGAAAAAACCTTTAACCAAACCCCAGTAACCTTTTCCCCAAACCAAATTGTGAGTTCAAAATGCACAAAGCGAGTAGTATTGGGTCGAGTAATACTCTAATTCATAATCAGGACACAGATAAACAGGAGTCAGAATTTCAGAATTAGTGAATATTCCACCCATCAAGGAATGGAGTTTTAGCAAGGAAAAATAGACATCTTGCAAAAGTAGCTTTTGCTTTCCGGTTGGAGAAAGGTTAAAGGTTACTGGGTTTGGGAAAATTCCATACCTTTACCCTTTAACCTTCCCCTTTTCCCCACAAATGCCAAGAAGTCTGATGTTTAAATGTTGTTTCGCCTACAAAAAGAGAAGTGTCTTGCTGAATTAGGTTATGTTCACATTAAAACAGACGCGATCTAGTCACGTCTGTAAACTGTTTGGCGGATTTGCTGAGATTAATTGTTCTGAAGTTACATTGTTGTTTTAGTTACTTAGTCGGAGAATTCTTCATCATTTTGAACAGCGCTGTCTTCTACTGCTTCCAGATTTTCTGGGGGGCGATCGTGGTTAAGTTGGTTTAGTAGTGCTAATACTTTATTACCGCGTTCTATAGAGCGATCTTCGAGAAATATCACCTCTGGTGTACGACGTAGCCGTACCCGCGCCCCCAGTTCGCTGCGGACATAACCTGTGGCCGACTTTAAGCCTGCCATTGTTTCTACCTTAGCTTCATCTGTACCATAGATGCTGACGTAGATTTTGGCGTGTTGCAGGTCGCCGGAAACATCAACATCAGTCACACTGACCATTCCAGTACCCACACGGTCATCCTTAATTCCGTTAAGCAGCATTTGGCTAACTTCCCGTTTGATCAGTTCAGCAACGCGGGAAACCCGACGATTTGTAGCCATAAAAATTTCCCCTCATCACAGAGGTTGTACGACAAAATATAAATGCAAGTTGGGTTGACAGTACTTAGCGAGAGCAACCGTCTATGGGGCACAGCCCCTATATAACCCTAGTCTAGATTGGACTCAAGCCCAGCATTGCCCGTAGGGTGAAAGTAAGGAAGACTAAGCTGCTCACAAATAAACCCAAGATAGCGATCGAGGTGACTGGGCGTTTCAACAATGGCACTAGTGGCGCAAAGGTGTTTAGAAACAAGCCTAAAACGATCGTAATTAAGTACCGGGGGTAGCGAAAGACGTTATCCCAAAATCCGTCAAACATCTGAATGTAAACTGCCTTGTTATATACTTACGTTTGTTTTGATATGCTTTATCTACTCAATTGTAATATATGCGGCTGGAAAATTAGTCAGTTAATCTAAAATTTGGCTTGTCGGTTATATTGGCTTTATTTAGTCATAATTATTTTTAGATAAATTGTAAGTAAATGGTAATTCAAGTCTCAAAGGAAACTAGCCCGCGTCCGTTTTTGAAGTGGGCGGGGGGTAAAAGTCGGTTGATACAGCAATATATTCCTTTTTTTCCCAAGAGTTATAAAAATTACTATGAACCATTTTTAGGTGGGGGTGCTGTTTTTTTCTATCTCCAACCCAGTGCAGCCATTTTAACTGATATTAATGCCGAATTAATTAACACTTATTGTTGTGTTAGAGACCGGGTTGAAGAATTAATCTCTCTATTAAAAGAGCATAAAATTCGACATGATAAAGATTATTACTATAGTGTAAGAAATAACGCTGACGGTACTGATATAGAAAAAGCTGCTCGTTTAATTTATCTTAATAAGACTTGTTTTAATGGTCTTTATCGAGTCAATTCACAGGGGAAATTCAATGTACCTTTAGGCAGATATAACAATCCTAATATTTGTGCTGAGGTTTTACTAAAAGCAGCCTCCGAAGCACTTTCCCATGCAGAAATTAAACAAGCAGATTTTACAGAAGTCCTAAATCATGCGACTAGCAGTGATGACTTTGTATTTCTAGATCCGCCCTACCATCCTATCAGTGATACTAGCTATTTCACTGCTTATAATCAAAATTGTTTTAGTAAAAAAGACCAAGAACTTTTAAGAGATACTTGTGCAGAGTTAGCAAATCGTGGTGTCAAAGTTATGGTATGCAATTCTGATAGTGAATTTATTCAAAAAATTTATACTGATATTAATTTTGAAACCTATAAAATTAAAGCAGCACGTTCAATTAACTCGAAAATAAAAAATAGAGGTACGATTGACGAACTATTAATTACATCTTTTAAAGATTTTTATTTGCCCAAGCAATGAATCTATCTAAGCTATAAACTGCTAATAAATTATGGTTATCATTAACTCTTGCTTTCAGCCATTTGCTTGCCCCTTCTCGCATACCTTCACCGCCTAAAATTACAATAGTTGGTGCTGGGTAATAGTGCTGAATATTCATGTTCAAGTAAGGAAACTTTTCATCAACTGAACCGGGGCTTTCTTGCCATTTGCACTCAAAAATTAAACCAGATGGCATTGCAGATGAGCCGATAACATAAAAATCAACCTTCAGATAGGTATGATAAATTCCAGTTCCAATATAGACTTCTTTACCATAACGTTTTGGCAATAAAGTAGCATTTAGTATAAATTCTTTTTGGACATAGTTCCCTACTTGGAAATAATTATGCCCATGCAAGATTGCTTCTACATTTGCTTCTAAAATGTTCCCAGACTTATTTGCCCGTCCGCCTTGAGTCAGAGCCATCTTCAATCCCTCTGCCAAAAGTCCTGCTTATTATAGGATTTCACAGAAGTAGGAAAAAAGGTTCAGTTGCTTAATATGAATTTTTGATTTTGATGTAAACAAGGTTGGATTAATGGGTGAAAAATCAGAAAATATTAGTATTTTTGTACTAACTAAATACAAATGTATTAATAATTTGGATGAGGAAAGAGTTAGTAATTTAGATAAATTCAGATAAGAGTTATTTGTGGAAGATTGCGGCGAATTGAGGGGTGAAATTTAAACGCAGAGGGGTGCAGAGGGAAGCACAGAGGTACGCAAAGAATTCGCTACGAATTAATGAAATTTTGTCCTTGGTGTATAAGCTAAATTCGCGCTACTTATCCCAGTCATAAGCTTTGATAATGGTTTTTAGTTATTTCACTTTGGCTTCAACCTGTTTGTGCTTCAGTATGACCGTTGCGGATAGACCATGCTATTTCTAAAAGTTGAGTCCAGCGCTTTTGTAGCTGTTTGGGGGTGCATTTGATGGCTTTGGCGATCGCAACGTCGTTTTCCCGTGCAGTTTTTAACTCTAATATTTGCTGTTGTTGTTCTGTGAGTTGATTTACAAAGATTTCCCACTGTTGGGAAGATAAACCCAACTTTTGCTCTAAACCCGCGCCTAACCATTGATGTACTAATTGCCAATGGTGTTGCTTGGCAAACTTTTCTACGTGGTATTTAAACCGTTGTTGGAGATAATCGCGCTGACGGCTAGTTAAACCGAGAATTTGGTCAATTTCTGGGGCTGAAAGGTCTTGAAGTTTCAAGCTGAGGTAGTTCATACAATCAGATTGACCTTGAGACTCCAGGTATTTCATCAATTCAGCGATGACGCGATCGCGTTCTGATTCTTCAGATGGATCGAAATTAGTTTGGGCAATCATTTGCGATCGCAGCTGTTGCACCGCCGAGTTACGCTGGTAAGATTCTGCTTCTTCACCCTTAGCAGACTCTACCGCCATTTCAATATCCACGGTAGTTTCTTGGGGCTGACGACGAGCAAAACCTTGGGCCCGCAAGATAATCAATTGCTGATTTGCACCACCAGGTAAATTGATCCGGCGTTTAGCATACTGTTCTGTAAAAGCCATATATTCAGCTAATTGCAGCTGAGTACGCGGCGTGTGATTCTCTGGTAGTTCGTTTTCTCTACGGAAAGCTTTGATTGCTTCGATATAAAATGCTTGTAAAAAATCTTCAATTAGGCTGTAACGAGCATCGAAGCCCAACTCCGAACCAGATACAGTTACATGACGGTAAACCATAGCACCCAAATTGCTATGTAATTCCACCCGCCCTTGTTTGGAACCTAGTTGGTAGTAACGTAAGCATTTTTGCATCCGATGCCTTCCCAAAGTCATCTGCCAGGACTTGATTTCCCCAGATGTTTGAATGCGGGAGCTTTTGTCACAAATGCGTTCTACTTCTACGGCTATGCGCTTTGCTAAAGCTTCTACACACTTGGGTGTTGCTTTCACTTGCGCTTGCATTTCCTCAGACAGCAATTGAATCAAGCGATCGCTGCTGCTATTTGAAAATTCTTCAGTCGAAACGTGGTTCTCAAAAATGGGTGTAGAGTTTGGTAGATTGACGACGTTAGCTTTCATGACTTTTCCAGTAGTATTGCACCGTAATTACAACGCAGACACAGCAATCAAGACCGTCCAAGGCTTGTGAATTTTTAGGCATTCATCCATCAAGACTTGTCGTATATAATGCTCACATCTAAAGCTCATATATCAAAACTATAGGAAATACGAAAGAGTTACAGTTATGGCAATGTGTCGCTTTTCTTCACAAGCCATTATCTCAACGCTGGCACACGAGTACCCGCCATTTTCTGAAAGTTGTCAAATACCTTACTGTGCGAAGTTTTGCCACCATCCTCTTATATCCACGGTCTCACACAACAGGCGATCGTAAACATCGCTTTTAAATATGACAATTGTAAAACTGGAGTTATTTTTATCACAATTTCCGAAACCGAGAGGTGCGCCTGTGAAGTGGAATTCTTATACCCATGCTGCTGCTGTTTCCCAACCTAAACCCCTCCGTATAATTGCTGCTTCGTCTCCGGTCATATCTAGGATGGTAGATACTTCAAATGTAGGTTCCTCGCCAGTGTCTACAATTATGTCTACCAACTTGTCCAAACGATCGAATAGCTCTACCCGCGACTGAATCGTTTCAGGATCTATCCGAATCATGCCATTATCTGCTTCATCTGGTGGCAGATGTGCTGAAGTTGAAATAATCGGATTGCCCAAGGCTGCCAGCAACTCCAAACACACAGTATGGTTTGGTACTCTAATTCCAGTAGTTTTCCGCTTGGGGCTTTGCACCAATCGCGGTACTAACTTCGTAGCTGGGAGCAAAAACGTGTATGGCCCTGGAATCAGGCGTTTCATAATCCGATAGGCTGTGTCACTTACGAAGGCATAAGTTGCCACATTTGAAAGCGAGGGACATAAAAATGTCAATGGTTTATCGTTTGCTAGCTGTTTAATTTGCCGCACTCGTTCTACCGCCGACTTGGCATTCAAATCACAACCGATCGCATAGACTGTATCAGTAGGGTAAAGCATGACTGCGCCACTAGAGAGCGCCGACTTTATTTCCTCTATTCGGCGAATTTGAGGATTATCCGGATGAACTGGGAAAATTTTTGCCATAGGACGGGGATTGGGGATTGGGGATTGGGGATTGGGGAGCAGGGGGGCAGGGGGCAGGGAGCAGGGGAGGCAGGGGAAGCAATAATTAATAACCAATGCCCAATGCCCAATGACTAATGACCAATGACTAATGACTAATGACTAATGACAAATTTATTATGAATAAAATCGCTTATCTTCAATGTCCGACAGGAATTTCTGGTGATATGTGCCTAGGTGCTTTGGTCAGTTTGGGTGTTCCTGTGGAGTATTTAATTGAAAAACTTAATGGGTTGGGTATTGAACAGGAATATCAGTTAAGGGCGGAACTTGTCCAACGGAATGGTCAACAGGCAACTAAAGTCCATGTAGATTTAGTACGCGATCGCCATCACCATCACCACGATGGCGAACACAGTCACCATCACACACGCCACTTGCCAGAAATAGAGCAGATGATTCTCAAAGCTCAGTTGCCATTAAGGGCAGAAGCTTGGAGTTTGGCGGTATTCCGACAGCTAGCGGTTGCAGAAGGGGCGGTGCATGGCATTGCACCTGAAAAAGTTCATTTTCATGAGGTGGGTGCTATAGATGCGATCGTAGATATTGTGGGTACTTGCCTGGGGTTGGATTGGTTGGGGATTGCGAGCAACGATCGAGGATTGCCCCTACTTTACTGCTCGGCGTTTCCGACTGGTGGCGGCACTGTTCGGGCTGCACACGGTCAGATGGCAGTACCAGTGCCAGCGGTATTAAAGCTGTGGGAAATGCGGGGTTGTCCAGTTTATAGCAATGGCATTGACAGAGAATTAGTAACGCCAACAGGAGCCGCGATCGCCACTACTTTGGCAAGAGATTTTGGTTCACCACCTGTGATCGCTATCAAGCAGATAGGACTTGGAGCGGGAACCATAAATTTACCCATTCCCAATATTTTACGCCTCTGGTTGGGTGAAAGCGCAAGTTTGCAGTCAAATTTCAGTGATTCTGAAGAAACTAGCTCAAATTTGGAAACCATCTCGGTATTAGAAACCCAAATTGATGATTTGAATCCACAAGCGATTGGCTATGCGTTTGAGGCGTTGTTTGCTGCTGGTGCGCTGGATGTTTTTACTCAAGCGATCGGTATGAAAAAGTCGCGTCCGGGAATTTTGTTAACTGTGATTTGTCATCCAGAAAATTTACTCAGTTGTGAAGCCGTTATCTTCCGCGAAACTACAACTTTAGGCATTCGGCGAACAACTCAGCAACGCGCCATTTTACAACGGGAAATTCAACAAGTGGAAACGGAATATGGCAAAGTGCGTGTAAAAATAGCATGGAAAAGGCGATCGCCAGAAAAAGTTATTGCAAATGTGCAGCCAGAATATGAAGATTGTGCAGACTTGGCCCGAAAACATAATATTCCCTGGCGCGAAATTCAACGGTTGGCGCTACAGCGTTGGTATTTAGTCAATGCCTGATCCCAATTCCTCGTTCCCAGTCCCTCGTTCCCAGTCTCCGACTGGGAATGCCATCCTCAAGGCTCCGCCTTCTCTAACACATCAATCAAATCTACCTGTAATAAACCTATTTGCCCCATGTAATTGCGGCAACTAGAATATCGCCAATGTGCGGGATCATCCACATAACCACACCTGACTGGATTGTTGTGAATATAATCTAACTTTTGTCTAAACATTTCCTCATCTAGAATTACCTGCGGATGAAAACCTTCTTGCCAAAGTTGATATTCTTGTTTTGTCTTATGTTTTAATTTATAAAGCTCAAGCTGGTTGAGTATGTAGTTAGAATTATTTTTCTCAAGTAAGTCAATAATACAGCGAGCCGTGAACGATTTAAAATTTCCTATTTCTTTGGATAAACTGGCGGCAGAGGCGATTAGATGGAGATGATTTTCCATAATTACGTAACCATATAAAGTTAAACGCTGCTGACGTTGCAGAAAATTCAGGGAATCTAAAATAATTTGTGTAAATTCAACTTTGCCGAATAGTGGTATCCAATTTATAACTGTGCAGGTGAGGAAGTGTGGCTGGGTTCCTAGTACGTGGTAGCGGCTGCGTCCCATGATGTTATTTTAATTAGAGGCGGAGCCTCTAGGATGGCATTCCCAGTCTGAGACTGGGAACGAGGAATTTGACTAAGTTAGAGCTTTCATCAAATATTGTGTCAATGTAAACGCATCTACACCCAATTCGGTACGCTCTTGGGCAGCTATTATACCTGCTTGGGAATGCCACCATGCGGCAGTTGCGACAATATCTTCTACGGGAATCTGTTTAGTTGCTGCTTGCGCTAACAATCCACTTAGTAGCCCAGTTAACACGTCGCCGCTACCACCACGGGCTAAGGCGGGTGTGCTTTCAGGAACAATCCAAACAGCACCTTGAGGATTGGCGATCGCAGTTCTTGCCCCTTTCAATAATACTACTGCCTCACTTTGGGCGGCTGCTTCTTGTACTGCTTTCACTCTGTCATGTTTGGCATCGGCGACATCAGGAAACAATCGTTCAAATTCGCCAGTGTGGGGTGTGAGTACGGTTACTGCTTGGCGTTTTTTTAATGTGGCGATCGCTCCCATTTGTGCCAAGATATTTAAACCATCGGCATCGAGAAGCAGAGGGCGTTCGCTTTCTATGACTTCTTGCACAATGGGCGTAGCATCTCGTGTTAAACCGGGGCCACAAGCGATCGCATTGAAGGAACTTAAATCGGTTTTTTCTGGTAATTTTAATTGAGCTATGGCTCCACTTTCCGTCTCTGGACAACCGACAATTAGCGCTTCTGGCAAGTGTGACACCAAAAGAGATTTCAGAGATTCGGGTACGGCAATCGAAAGCATCCCGACACCACTAGCCCTAGCACCCAAACCAGTTAAAATTGCCCCACCTGCATAGCGCCGCGAACCGCAAATCAGCAGTAAATGTCCTTCTTTATATTTGTGAGTAACTGCTGGACGGGGTAAAGGTAAAGTAGCAAGTGCCTTGGCTCGTGTAATCCGTTTAATTTTAGGTGCATCTTTGAGAACAGCTTCCACATCAGCTAAAGGAATATCAAAATCGATTAATTCAGCTTTACCAAGATATTCCAACGCCCGATCTTGGAAGAAAGCGAGTTTCCATAAACCTAAGCAAAATGTGTGAGTGGCGCGAATGGCAGTTCCTAATACAACGCCAGTGTCGGTGTGTAAACCTGAAGGTAAATCGATACTATAAATCGGTATAGATAATTCATTTAACTGATTAATTGCAGAAGCAATGGGATCGGTCAGGTTTTTTTCTAAACCAAACCCAAACAAGCCATCAATCAACAAATCCGAATCTGGCAATTGCTCAATTGTTTGATAAATTGGAATGCCCAAACTCTGGGCATATTGCAAGTGCTGCGAAGTTAATTCTTTAAGCTTAGAAAAAGGAGAATAAATCCAAACCTCATACCCGCGAAAGTATAATTCACGAGCTACGACTAAAGCATCGCCACCATTATGACCGGGGCCGACAAGAATTCCCACACGAGACCCCCTTAATAAAGGGGTGTTTGCAGGAATCTCTGGAATGCGACGAGCAATTAATCCCGCCACCTTTTCCATCAAAGCAACTACAGGCATTCCCACTGCAAAGATCCGCTTTTCAATATCGCGCATCTGCCCAGCAGTTACTACCACTTGCGAAATTTGTTCTTGCCTATCTTGCATCAGTCCTGAGTGGTGAGTTATGAGTTTCAGGGTAACTGAAAGTTTAGCAAAATTGACTCATATTCCACTCAAAAAAGTTACAAACCGATTTCCACATCTTCAAGGATGCCAAGTGCGTCGGGGATGAGAACAGCTGCGGAGTAGTAGGCGGTGACAAGGTAGGAGATAATAGCCTTTTCGCTGATGCCCATGAATCGGACGGACAAACTAGGTTGGTATTCGTCCGGGATACCAGTTTGATGTAAGCCAATCACGCCCTGATCTTTCTCACCAGTGCGGAGTATAAGGATAGAACTAGTTTGGTTCTTGGTAATCGGGATTTTGTTACAGGGAAGAATCGGTACATTGCGCCACGTGATTATTTTGCTCCCATCCATATCGATAGTGTCTGGATAGATGCCTCGACGGTTGCACTGGCGACCGAAGGCTGCAATAGTGCGGGGATGAGCTAGGAAGAACCTCGACTTCCGCCGACGGGTGACTAATTCATCAAGGTCATCGGGAGTTGGGGGGCCACTGCGGCTGTAAATGCGCTGTTTGAGGTCGGCGTTGTGCAACAATCCAAATTCGCGGTTATTGATCAACTCGTATTCTTGACGTTCCCGCAATGCCTCAATCGTCAGCCGCAATTGTTCTTCCGTCTGGTTGTATGGTTGATTGTAAAGATCCGCAACGCGAGTATTCACTCGTAACACAGTCTGAGCAATGCTCAACTGATATTCGCGGGGTGAAAGTTCGTAGTCAACAAATGTTCCTGGTAACGTCGTCTCTTGACTGTGACTGGTTGACAACGCGATCGCAGCTTCTCCGTATTTGTTTTGTGGAAGTTCTGCGCGAGTCCTAAATTGCTCAAGTTGAGCCTGCAACGCTGGCGACTGGTTGAGCTGTTCCTGAAATGCCTGTTGTGGTAGCGCCAATACCGTGCATCGGGTCACAGCCTTGACCGTGAACTTCCAATTACTTTCTGACTCCAACAACACGCGATCGCCAAAATAATCACCGTCAGCTAGCGTATCCAATAGAGGCTGCTCGTCATACTTACCAATACCAATCTTGTTCGCTTTGCCATGTGCGATTAAGAAAAGCTGATTGGCTGGCTGACCTGACTGGACTATGATATCGCCAGGTGCAAACTCCTGCTGAACAAACCGACTTGCCAACGCCCTCAGCACCTCGATATCGTCAAATCCTCGCAGCAAGGGCAACTCACCAAGTTCCTGGGGAATCACCTGCACCTCGGCTCCGGTGTTAGAGAAACTTAACCGTCCATCACCCACCGTATAGGTCAACCGACGGTTCAGCCGATAAGTCCCACCCTTCGTCTGCACCCACGGCAACATCTTCAACAACCACCGCGAGGTAATTTCCTGTGTCTGCGGTGCAGATTTGGTGGTCGTGGACAAATTACGCGCAGCATCTTTACTCAAACTCAGTTGAGGTTGTCCACTCTCAACATTTAAATTTGATTCAATAAAATCCGTCATCAACCGATCCTCTAGTTACTAATAAAAGTGCCATTTAGTGCTGAGTTCCATTAGCGGATAGCTAACAGCACTCAACACTCCTGATAGAATGGCACTAAGTTAAGATACAGCCCTTATCCTGACTGGTTCCCAGCCTCCAGGCTGGGAATTCATTCTGGGAGGCTCCGCCTCCATAGCTTGACAAGAGGTAGAACCTCTTTTGAATACATTCCCAGCCTCCAGGCTGGGAACGAGGGTACACAAGCTTTTGGGCTTTTCTTAGTACCTATTCACTCCTGATATTTAGCGCCCGATTTCAACATCTTCGAGGATGCCAAGTGCATCAGGAGTTAGGACGGCTGCGGAGTAGTAAGCGGTGACGAGGTAGGAGATGATCGCCTTTTCGCTGATGCCCATGAATCGAACAGACAAGCTGGGTTGGTATTCATCGGGGATACCAGTTTGATGTAAGCCGATTACCCCTTGTTTTTCTACACCAGTGCGGAGCAAAAGGATAGAACTGGTGCGGTTATTGGTGATGGGGATCTTGTTGGAAGGAAAGATGGGTACGCCACGCCAAGATGTGACCTGAACGCCGTTCACATCTACGCTTTGTGGATAAAGACCCAGGCGGTTGGCCTCACGACCGAAGGCAGCGATCGTGCGGGGGTGAGCCAGGAAGAATCCCGGCTCCTTCCATACCGTCGCCAACAGTTCGTCAAGGTCATCGGGAGTAGGTGCGCCGCTACTGCTGTAGATACGCTGTTTGAGATCGGCGTTGTGCAGCAACCCGAATTCGCGGTTGTTGAGCAACTCGTGTTCTTGACGTTCCCGCAATGCCTCAATAGTCAGCCGCAGTTGTTCTTCGGTCTGGTTGTATGGTTCGTTGTACAGATCGGCTACCCGCGTACTTACTCGCAACACCGTTTGAGCAATGCTCAACTCATATTCTCTGGGTGTGAGTTCGTAATCGGCGAAAGTTCCCGGTAACTCAGCCTCTTGGGGATGATCGGCTGCCAGTTCAATAGCGGCTTCACCTTGGGGAGTCTGTGGCTGGTTTAGGCGGGTGCGGAACTGTTCAACATGGGTTCCTAACGCCTCAGACTGAGCGATCGCCCTCTCAAACGCCGCTTGGGGCAGTGACAAAACGATGGTTCTAGTAATCGCCTTGAGGGTGTACTGCCAAGTATCCTCGGATTGCACCACAGTTTCATCGCCGAAATGGTCGCCGTCAGCGAGCACATCGTACACGATCTGCTCGCCATACTTGCCAACACCAATCTTGTTTACCTTGCCACGAGCAATCAGAATCACGCGATCGGCAGGTTGGCCAAGTTCAACAATTACATCATCTGGGGCGTACTCCTGCTGCTCAAACTGGTTTGCCAACGCGGTCAATACGTCAAGGTTGTTAAACCCTCGCAGCAAGGGCAACTCAGTCAGTTCCAGGGGAATCACCTGCACCGCAGCTCCAGTGTTGGTGAAAGTCACCCGTCCATCACCCACGGAATAACTCAACCGACGGTTGACTCGATAAGCGCCACCTTTTGTCTGCACCCACGGTAACAACTTCAACAACCACCGAGATGTAATTTCCTGAGTCTGCGGTGCAGATTTGGCCGTTGTCGCCAAATTACGCGCCGCTGCTGTACTTAAAGTTAACAGGGGCTGCTGATCTTCTACATTCAAATTGGGATCGTTAGAATACGTCACAACTTAATCCTCCACTTTTTAGTTACTAAAAAAATTGATCTCACGCGATCGCACACTGACACCAATTTGAAAAATGATTGCGACAGATGGAAAACTGAAACACTTATCCAATGGATGTTTCACAATCCAAAATCTAAAATCTAAAATCCAAAATGGTATGACCTTGAACCAACTCACCAACAAGAAAACCTAACTTCATTGACCGAGTAATGACCTTAAACTCCCTTCACCGAGCCAATACGCCTAGCTGAAGTACCCAGCCCTCTGGGCCCGCTAAGTAGTCGCCCTGCTAACGTACTACGCAATTCAAATTCCTTATAGCGGTCTACCGTTATATGCCATTTGAGTACGCCGCACATCCACTGCTCTAGTTTCTTGACGTATCCGAGCAGTTTTTCGCGGGTACTTGCATCCAGGTCGAAATCATCGAAAAGAACTGGCAGTTCGGTAGCGACGATCAGTTGAAACTGGAGCGCCCGAGCGGTCATCAGATTATTGACAACTTCAACAGCCTGTGGTTTACCGCAATTGAGGAAATTCTGAACGACCAACACGCAGTTATGGATTTCACCCTCGAATTCGATTTCTTTCTGATACGAGAAGATATCGTTGGTAAAACAGGCGAAGTCGGCGGCGGAATTATCGAGCGATCGCATTGTTCG
This sequence comes from Nostoc sp. ChiSLP03a, assembly GCF_034531215.2. Classification (NCBI taxonomy): domain Bacteria; kingdom Bacillati; phylum Cyanobacteriota; class Cyanophyceae; order Nostocales; family Nostocaceae; genus Nostoc; species Nostoc sp. ChiSLP03a. Next base: position 46,363 of record NZ_JAVRBQ020000194.1, on the reverse strand, counting down.
GGTGCGGTAAATCTCTTGCGGGATCTCGCTGCCCTGAGCTAGTCGGGACAGACTCATGGTCAGATCCGAGCCAAAGGTCTTACGACGCATCTCAATATAATCTATCGGGTCGGGAATCCGATTTTGGATCTGGTTGGCGAGTTCCCACACCCAGCTGTCAGTCATATCCTGGATTGCGCGGCGAAACTGAGTCCGCGCGTTTATGGACATAGGGCCAGCGGTGCGAGACCAAATATCTGCCAAGCCGGCTTCTACCGGATTGGTCGGAACCTCGGTTGGAGTGGAGTCATCCAGAGGCATAAACGCTGACAATCGGGCATTGAACACTTTCGCACCAGCCATGTTGCGGTTATTCCCGTAGAGTGCCGGGAAGTAATCGTCGGCATAGGTTCCCCAAACCAGCCAGCACGCGGTCAGATTCAGCTCGTGACCAGATCCATTCGGATGGATCAACGCACCGCATAGGGCTACATCGGCAACATCAAACTTGTGGTCATCCCAGATGACGGCATCAGGAATCCCAGGTAGTGATTCCAGCATCCCCATCTGACGCGCCCATTCCTTGGAATGCTTCCGCGCAGCATTCAGATGGGGATTCAAGCTTGTAGTGAAGGGCATATAAAACTTCGGCAGTGTTACTGGCCCGACAGCCTGGTATGGAACGTGAGTGAAGCTCTTGAACCTTCCCAAACCCAAGGCGGCGTATAGCGATTCAATCCGCGCAGCCGATGTGCCTAGCCCTGTTGGTCCCCCTAGAAGTGTGGATGTCGAAGAATTGTTTCCTCCTTTGTTCATGTAACGGCTCGATCGCATGTGCCACTCGTGACCGCCCGATTGCCAGTCCTGGAGTCCTTTGATGTAAAGGAGAACATTCACACGAGCCACTGGATCTAGTCCGTACTCCTCAAACAGGGGAGGCAACTCAGTAACGGCAGTGTTATCAAACTGGTATAACCGCGAAGTTAACAGTTCGTTGGTAAGGTTAGCCGCCTCCTGGGTACTGACATTTAAAAAGCGCTCCAAGACCAACACGCAGTTGGCATTCTCGCCTTCATCCTCCACTTCTCTCTGATAAGAAAATAGATCGTTGCGAAGATGCACTCCATCAGCAAATGTATCTTTGAGGATACGCATTGGCCGAGTCGAGGCGATTTGGGGCGGAATTTCGATAAACACGGCGTGTTCAACGAGATCCGCTGACCACGGAGCGCCACCAACTTTGCGGCGCATCTCAATGTATTCGATGGGGTTGGCGACCCGATCTTGGTTGATATTGGCGAGTTCCCACAGAGACTCTTCTAGAAGGTTCTTGGTACTCTCGAAGAATCGAAGTCGCCAGTCCACAGATTTAGTAAAGGCGGTGCGAGACCACAGGTCAGCCAAGCCGCGCTCTACTGGGTTGGTCGGAACGGAAGGGGTATCAGTGGGATGCACTGGCATAAACGCTGGCAGTCGGTCAAGATACTCCTTTGCCCCAGCCATGTCTTGGGTGCGCTTATAGATTTCCAGGAAGTGATCGTCGAAGAAGAATACCCAAACATACCAGTCGGTTACTAAATCAAGCTCCGTTCCCGGCGCATCTGGATGGGTATACGAGCAAAGCAAGGCGTAGTCGTGAGCATCGAATGTGCGCTCGTCCCAGATAACCGAGCTTTGGGCTTCCTCTTCTGAGCCAAGTATCCCCATCTCGTAAGCCCACGCTTTGGAATGGACTCGTGCCGCTTCCAGGTTTGGGTTCAGCCGTGCGGGCCAAGGCGTGTAAAATTCTGGCAGTTCAAAGGGTTGCATGATCTGCGCTAAACCTCCTCTGGAGTCTTCTTCTATCTTTATTTCGTGGCGGATCTGAGCATTGTTGCAGTTGACAAATATGAATGGCACTAAAGCTATAAGCTTTGCCCTAACTGGTTAAGAGCCTGGAGGCTCTAAACCCATTCTCGGAGGCTCCGCCTCCAGTGGCTTGACCAGAGGCAGTAGCCCTCTTGAAATACATTCCTAGTCTGAAGACTGGGAACGAGGTGACACTAACCTTTCGCCTTTTTGTTAGTGCCATTCTCACAAGTATGATCGCCACCCAGCTAGATCGCCACATTTGGTTTGCTCGTGGTGGTTCGTTTCAAAGCGATAATATTAAGATGCTCATAATCTAAATAACGAGCTATGTACGTTTTATTTGAAGTTTTTGGCAAATAAATTTTTAATACTGAATCTTGGTGCTCTCATAATTTTTCATAGTTGTAAATAAAAAGCAATCCCTAGATTCAAGCCATTAAGCAAATAGTTAAATCAAAAATTGAAGAATTAGAAGACATTTAAGACAGTTAAGCAAATAGTTAAATCAAAAATTAAAGAATTAAAAGACAGTTAAGACAGTTAAGCAGATAGTTAAAAGATTTAAGATAATTATTAAAGAAAAAATACTAATTGTTAATTCTTTGCAACTAATGTTTATTAAGGCATCACCATTCCAAAACCGAAAAAGCGATCGCACACACTGAATTACAACCCAGTCTTAGTCAAACTATGGTGCGATTTCGCAGCAATGTGACTAAATATGCCTGTAATCATCGGAAAATCCCAAAAGGGCTGAAAAAGTTTTCTTCTCCTACTCCTCACTTACTTTTTCAAGCTAGCGATCAAAAAGTATTGCTGTCACTTTGGCTGAAAGCTAGATAACATTTAGATTCGGCGTGTTTACTGTTCGGGAGTGCCAAAATGTCTAAACAGCTGGGTCAAAAAATTGCACCCACACCTATATCAAATAATATCAGTGTGGTGGATTTGATCGATCGATACTTCACCGCTTACAACTCAGCGCGGTTGCGAGAAATCTGCCAACTACTGAGTCGCGATGTCCTAACGGAAGGTGTCACGGTGGGAGTTAGCCTTTCCGGTGCGATGACGCCAGCAGGATTTGGGGTTTCAGCGCTTGCACCTTTGATTCGCAACGGCTTTATTGACTGGATGATTAGCACTGGTGCAAATCTTTATCACGATATGCATTATGGTTTGGGTTTTGAACTCTTTGCTGGTAATCCGTTTTTGGATGATGTGAAACTTCGCCAAGAAGGCACGATCCGCATTTATGACATTATTTTCGGTTACGATGTGCTGCTAGAAACTGATGCGTTCATCCGCAAGATTCTCCAAGGAGAAGCATTCCAAAAGCGGATGGGAACGGCTGAATTTCACCATTTACTAGGTAAATATGTCCGAGAAGTAGAAAAGCAATTGGGTGTGCAGCATTCCTGCTTGCTAGCTACAGCTTATGAATACGGTGTACCGATTTATACGTCTTCTCCTGGAGATAGCTCAATTGGGATGAACGTCGCGGCTTTAGCATTGGAAGGTTCGCAGTTGGTAATAGATCCATCAATTGACGTGAATGAGACAGCAGCGATCGCATATAATGCCCGTGAATCAGGAGGTAAAAGTGCGGCTGTAATTCTTGGTGGCGGTAGTCCTAAAAACTTTTTGCTGCAAACTCAACCACAACTTCACGAAGTTCTGGGGTTAGAAGAACGAGGACACGATTATTTTGTGCAGTTTACCGATGCACGTCCAGATACAGGCGGTTTATCTGGCGCGACCCCATCGGAAGCTGTCAGCTGGGGTAAAATTGACCCGGATGAGTTACCTAACACAATCGTTTGTTATACCGATAGCACGATCGCTCTACCACTGGTGAGTGCGTATGTGTTAAACAAATGCCAGCCTCGTCCCCTGAAGCGTATATACGACAGGCGAGAAGCGATTTTAGATAAACTGCAAAAAGATTATCTAGCAGCCAAAACCCAACCATCAGATCGAGTTCCAACAGCAGTTGCTGAAAATGCTTCACAGCCAACAGCAACTTATCCCTGTGGACGGCTGATTCCGAATACTCACTAAGGGAAGAGGCAAGGAGGAGGGAGCAGGGGGCAGGAGGCAGGGGAGGCAGGGGGGCAGGGGAAAAGGTTAAAGGTTAAAGGGAAAAGGAATAAATTTAATCTTTCCCCTTTTCCCCTTACCCTTTTCCCCTTACCCCATACCCAATGCCCAATGCCCAATACCCTCATCCCTTGCGTCCAATCAACAAATAAGTTGTCATCTTCCCTTTGTCTTTAACTTCAATTTCGCCTCGTTTTTCAAATACAAATTCATTACATAAGCACTTATAAGTATTTTTTGTAACTTGGATTTGACCAGCAATACCTTGGGATTCCATAGAGCGAGCGATGTTTACTGTGTCTTTATAGAGTTCATAAGTAAACTTATTCACATCAATGACTTTCCCTACTACCGAACCGCTATGGATGCCGATACGGGTGCTGAAATTTTGGTTATTCTCAGTATTAAATAGAGCGATCGCAGTTTGCATATCCAGTGCCATCAGAGCGATCGCTTGAGCGCGATCTTGGCGGCGTGTAGGTAAGCCACCAACTACCACATAAGCATCGTTAATGGTTCTGATTCTTTCTAAACTATATCGTTCGGTGAGGCGATCGAAAACTGAGAAAATTGGGTTGAGTAGGTTCAGCAGTTGAATTGCACTCATAGAAGTAGCAATTTCGGTGAAGCCAATGATATCTGCAAATAAAACTGTGACATCAGCAAAGTCTTCGGCAATTTTAGCTGGTTGTTCTTTCACTTCTCTAGAAATTGCGACTGGCAAAATATTCAGCAATAAACGTTCGGTTTCTTTTTGCTGATAACGAAGTGCTTCTTCTGCTGCTACTCGCTGGCTTACATTGCGAAAAATGCCGCGAATCGCAACTGGATGACCTTCAACAAATTTGCAATTAATATTACCTTCTAGAAAAATTGTTTGACCGTCTTTAGTAACGAATATAGCTGTTACTTGCCCAAGGTTTTCTCCTGATAGCACGCGATAAAATCTTTGCAAACAGCCTTGTTTAAACTCTGGATGTATAATATCAAAAACACTCATATTCGCAATTTCAGCTTCGCTATATCCCAAAGTTTCTCGCCATGCACGATTGACATACAAAAAACGACCAGATGGATTGACACATTGAATCAAGTCATTAGCATTTTCAAATAAATCTCGATATCGCTCTTCACTTTCTACAAGAGCATCTTCTGCTTGTTTGCGTTTAATAAATTGGGCAATTTGGCTACCAATAGAACCCATCATTTGCAGTAGGTCTTTATCTTTTGGTAGTAACTCCCGACTAAAGAAAACCATCACTCCTAAGATTTCACTATCGTCTAAAATGGGAAAACCAAAAGCTGCGTGCAATCCAGCCTCCGCAGCCAGTAGCGATCGCCTTTGATCTCCATCTACTGTGATATCTTTAATCCACAAAGGTAAACGTCTGATCCAAATTCGACCAGGTAAGCCAACCCCAGGTGTATAAGTAGTTTGCCAAGTGATTGCTTTAAACTCCCGGACAGAAACTAATCGACTTGACCAAATTTCTACACACCTTAGTACTGCATTAAGACTATCTCCTTGTAGGGAAGTGCCAATATATTGGCTTGGTGTCCAAAGTTCGCCTAAATCCCATCCCAAGTTTTGACAAATCGACTGCAAAATTTGGGGAATCCCCTGCTTTATGCTTTGTGATTCTGATAATATGCGAGTAATAGAATACTGGGCACTTATACGCTGTTCTCGACGTTGCCAAGCAGTAATATCCCGACCAATATAGACAATATCTTCTAGTCCTTCTGTTTTTTTGGGAATCACTGAGCAAGAAAAAGCAATCAACAGTTTCTCTCTAGTTTTGGTTCGACAAACTACTTCTAGATTTTGGGCATGACGCTTTAAATAAGAATGTTGACAAATAGTTTTAATTAAAAATTGATCTTCATCAATGATTAATGATATCGGTTGATTGATTAATTCTTCTTCTTAAAAACCAAATAATTCTTGAGCAGCATGATTTACTTTTTTTATTTTTCCTGAATTACTGGTTACTAACAAAGCATCTGGCATTAAAGTAATGACTTGTTCCATGTAATTAATGTTTGATTAATCTACAAGCCTGTTTTTCCAAAATTTATAGATTTTACTATTACTCATTTTTTTACTAAGTTTATATTACTTGATTAAGCGTACTATTTTTTCACCTCAATCGAGTATAGTTGAGCAAAACCGACTAGTTCGCTGTGGCAGAAATTTGCCTACATTTAATAAGTTGTTCACAGCAACTTATCTAGTTAATTGAAATAGTAGCTAGATTTCCGTTGTGCTGTACTAGTTCAATGTCTAAGCTAGTGCAAGAGGTTTTATAATAAGCACTTTAGTCCTTACTACAAACTTGCTTACCCAATTTAAATTAAATAAGCTCGATTAATATTTTTAATATACTTCTTTTGGGGGATTGACAATTTTATATAATATTGATGTTTGAGTAGCTTATCGTTAACAGTTGGCTTCATGTTTAATTTTAATCCTATGTGGTATTTTCCAAAACGGCGAATTAGATTAAGTATTTCAACCAAATATTGCCGTGAACAGCCAATACGGTTCGGATAAGCATTTTGAACTCACAATAGGTTTTGGGGAAAAGGGGAATGGGTTTGCGGTTAAAGGTTTTTTATTCCCCTTTTCCCTTTCCTTTTTAACCGAATTGTATTGCGCGAACACTTTTCATTAGTTTCGCTATCTTGAAAATTGATTTTTCAAAATAGCGCGATCGCCAGCATTTAGGAAATTTGCAACTCGTCACTCTATAAGAGAATGGCGACTCTGTAGCTAGGTTCTTGCCACTTTCTTATTCTTCAATTTCATCAATGAAGTTTATGATTGTGCGCTGGCGACAATTTGATTCCAGGCTTTGACTGCTATCTGTAAATTCTTTGGCAGGTTATTTTGAGAAATATCGTTGTATTGAACCGTACCTTCTTGGCTGGTGAGGGTGTAAGTGATGTAATCAGCAGCACCACTGGGGGCTGGGTAACTCAAATTCCGAAATTTACTAAACTGAGAACGTTCTAGCGATCGCACAAATTGTTGTACCTGTTGCACAGAAACGCGGCGAACACTACGTTCAGAATCATTAGCATCACCAATCCGCACGCGAATCAGTCGCCCATCTTTGAGTAAAACAGTCTCATAGGTTCTGCCAGCAAAACCCCCACTGGAGATTTGGCGAAATACTATATCTCGATCTAAGGGTGGTGGTAACTCACTAGCTGGAATTTGCACAGGCCCCAGTGTAGTTTCGTTAGCCTTTTGATTCAGTCTGAGTGCGGAACCTGTTTGATTAGTATGATAAACCAAAGTTTGACCGACTCCGCCGACAACCACCCGCCAGCCTGATACCAAAGCTTGGGTACAGAATTCATCAGGATTAGCTAATTCTAAACAGCTATCTCTCCAAGTTTGCTGTTGAGCCTCAATAATGGTTAACTGAGAAATTGGCTGTTGCAAACGTCTTGATGTGGCTTGTAAAACCGCATTTTTTACAGATGTGGGTAATTTATTTGGCAGATTTTCTGAGGGAGTATTTGCTGAAGCTAAACGTAGCGATCGCCCATTATTATTGGTATGATAAACCCAGTTTTGTTTGCCATTAGATACCACAACCCGCCAACCAGGAACTAAGGCTTGGGTACAGAATTCATCAGCTTGAGGCAGTTCCAAGCAACCATTGCGCCAAGTCTGTTGATTGTAGTCAATAATTTGCAATTGTCTAGTAAAAATTCCCTGCCTGCGGGCTAAATCGCGCAGTACCGCATTAGCTACTGGACGTGGCAAACGGCTTGGTTTAATATTGTCTTTGAGAACTTCATTGCTTGTTTCTAGCGATAAATTAAGAGAAGCCCCCGTAGCACCTTTTACAAGTGTTAAACCGCTAGCAACAGACAAAATTCCAGTCAAAATCAAAGCAGTAAAAATTCGCCCTTGATTAGTGTTAAAGTAGTTTTTCCCCATGATTTTCATAGTAAAATAGAACAAATAAATAGTATTCAGCTACTAATAGACAATAAAGTATATAATTCCATAAATTCACTATCTGGAACTACTTTAGTATCTATATTTGGAAACAGATATAGAGACAGACGCTGATGTACTGATTGTTTGTTCCTTGTAGAAATTCTGCTTTAAGAAGAATTCAGGAGTCAGAACAATCAGTGATATCATGTCCGCCTAATTAGTTATAATTACCACATCTGTGCAAAAATCAGGAAACCCTCTTTCTCCCTGCTCCCCTGCCCTCTAAATGATAAGTCTTTAACCGGACACGATATGATGGATACCCTGCGGGATCTTACTACAGACCCGCCACTGATTGTAAACCACTAAATCTTCTCTTTCATAGACGTTACACGAATGATTTAGTGGGGATTTTAAACCCTCTTATTCATCCGCCAGCCGACAGAATTAATTCTAAATTCTGACTCATGACTCCTGAGTTATGTTTGATAAATCCATCAAATTTGCCAGCTTGTAAACTACCCGCGCTCCCACATTACCATCCCATTCCGCATCACCAACTTCGCAGATATCAAAGCCAATAATTTTTCTTCCACTATTGACCAATTCTCGGAACAAACAAAAAGTTTGCTCTAATTCCAACCCACCTGGAACAGGAGTACCCGTACTCGGACATAGCTTTGGATCTAAGCCATCGACATCAAAGCTAATATAAACATACTCAGGTAAATGACTGATAATTTCTCGGCATAAATCAATCCAAGTTGTGCCAGAGTAAAGCTTTTGCTTAATAGCGGGATCGTAATAAGCAATAATGCGACTATCAGATTGGTCAATCATTTGCACTTCATCATGACTAATATCACGCAAACCTACCTGCACTAACTTAGTAATTTGCGGTATTTTCATCGCATTAAACATAATTGACGCATGGGAAAACTCAAATCCCTCATAAGCATCGCGTAAATCTGCGTGGGCATCAATGTGCAAAATGCCATAGTTTGGATATTTAGCTGCTAATGCTTGAAAATAACCTAAAGGCGAACTGTGATCTCCACCTATGACTGCAACTCGCTTTCCATTATTAATCGCTGCCTGACAATTTTCAAACAGCCATTGATTAACCCGTTGACCAGCCTGATTAATTTCTGTGAGGACAGATGTTAAATCTGGTGTATCTGAAAGTTGTTTACCTTCGGCTAATCGCCCGATAATTTTGGCTGCCAAAGCGCGATAGTATGTGTTCTTCTCTAAAATATCTTGGGGAATTTCTTCCATAAAAATTCCCTGCTTCCAACCATCAGGGTGATCGAAATCGAATAAATCTAATTGAGTCGAAGCATCTAGAATTCGCTGTGGGCCATTAGCAGTGCCAGCACCATAGGAAACAGTGACTTCCCACGGCACACCAAAAACAATCAAGTTTGCAGACTCATAATCGCAGGGCAAACCTAAGAGGTTGCCATTTATTTCACCTACGCCGCTAGGATTGTAGTCTTTTAATTGATTACTCATTGAGTATCTTCTAGATTTACGTGGATAGACAGCACGCCGCCTAGTGGACACCTGCATTGTAATCAAAATTTTTCACAGGCGGTATAGCGGTCTGTCAAGTTTAAATTGATTGGTAAACAAGCTCGTAGTAAGGACTTTAGTTCTTATTTTTCAGCACTGAAGTGCTTACTACAAACCCTTCTACACTAGCTTATTTACTCAACTCGTTTCACTTCAAATCCCCGTAACCCTTCCGGTTCCTCATATTCAACCACAACATCTTTAACTACAGCAGCAGGTGGCCCGGAGTGACACCAGCGAACCATATTATCTACAACCTCTCGTACCCCTTCAAAAACTGCCTCTACTCGATTATCGGGGAGATTCCGCACCCAACCGGTTAATCCCAATTGCCTAGCTGTATCGACAGTGGAATAGCGATAACCCACTCCTTGGACTCGCCCAGAAATGAATACATGGGCGCGGATAATCTTTGGCAGTGCTGTAGAATTCTGCATAGACTGGTCTAATCTTTACGATTTCCAGTCTACCTACTTTGTGTATACACAATCTGTTTTTAACTCCAACTCGCGAAATTAATTCCAATCTTTCTTAATACCTACTAGTTTTTATATATTTCTAGCACTTTTCAAGTAATTAAACTAACCTACTCCTAATTTAAGTCCTAGTCTAAATACCTGAAAACTGCTGTAATTTAAACAGTAGTCAGTTATTCCACTTGAAATTTTGAATTGTTTATGTCTAACCTACCACCACTTAATACAGAAACAATTTGGGCAATTCTTGACGATAAACTTGATGATGCCACAGTCAATCAGTTGCTATGGCATTATTTAGGCTATCGCTATGACTCCTCAATTGCACAATGGGATACTAAGCAAGTTGCACCAGAATGGCATAATGAGTACCCACAACCACCAGATTTCATTGCATCTCGCCCAGCAACTGTCAAGTTGACTCGTTCCATTCCTGCTGAAAATAAACAAATGCTAAAAGAAAAACTGGGTTTCAAAGGTTACAAAATTGGAGAATTTGGGCCTCGGCAAACTCGCAGAGCTACGGCAGCAAATTGGTTATTAAGTTATTTACAACAAGCTAATAACAAAAAAGAGTAATTTTGCAGTAGATGTTTGGTAAAAAACATCCTAATTTTTACCAAATATATCTGCTATATTTTAATCTCAGAAAAACAATTGGTTTTATTTAATGATTTTTTTATATTTACAGTAATTTGTAAATCAAGAAGTTACAAAAATTATAATTATAAATCAGATATAAACAGTTTTTACCTCTACCTTCTGTCTTCAAACCCGTAACTTTGTACTACATTCATATAAAAAAAACTGCTGTATATGTAATAGTGTTAAAAACATCTTATTTTTATAAACGAGATTTACTACGTATAGTAAATCTAGATTTTAGCAAAGGAATAAATACTGGAAACAGCCAAAAATCAAAAACCATATTGTTAATTATTATAAAAAAATCATAAAATATTCCTGAAGATAGAAGCACTGCGGAGCTAATTATTTCTCTAGAACGATTTGTAAATTAAATTAGTATTAGAGAATACTTTTATCACCCCTTGATATTATAAATACTTCTATGGCAAAGCCAATTGAATTTAATTTATTTGCACCTTATAACAAAGGAGCAGCATTAATTGGTTCTTTTTCTGATTGGCAAGAAATTCCAATGGAAAAAGGTGATGATGGTTATTTTCGTACAAGTGTTGAACTAGAAGACGGCGTTTACAAATATAAATTCCGCGTTCAATCAAATTCATGGTTTTTTGAACCAGAGCAATGGGTTGATGTTACAGATCCTTATGCAACTGATATAGATGAACAAAGTGGAAATGATGATGGTATTGTCCGGATCAAAGATGGGCAAAGAATTACCAATACTTATGTTTGGCAACATGATGACAAACCTTTACCTGCTGACCACGAATTAGTAATTTATGAATTGCATGTCGGTGACTTTTCTGGTGGCGAGGACGACCCTTATGCACGAGGCAAGTACAAACACGTAGTTGAAAAGTTAGACTATTTGTGCGAACTAGGAGTCAATGCTATTGAGTTGATGCCACTTAAAGAATATCCTGGTGATTATAGTTGGGGTTATAACCCTCGTCACTTCTTTGCAACAGAATCAAGTTATGGTTCTACTGCTGAGTTAAAAAATTTGATTGATGAGTGTCATGGTAGAGGTATTCGTGTAATTATTGACGGTATTTATAACCACTCAGAAGCATCTGCTCCTTTAACACAAATTGACCACGATTACTGGTATCATCACGAACCTCGTGACCCTGATAATAATTGGGGGCCTGAGTTTAATTACGAACATTATGATGAAAAATTAGATATTAAACCAGCCTGGAAATTTATTGGTGATACAATTCGTTTTTGGATTGGAGAATATCATCTTGATGGTATTCGCTATGATGCGGCGCGGCAAATTGCTAACTACGACTTCATGCACTGGATTGTTCAGGAAGCCAAAAACACTGCTAGCATGAAGCCTTTTTATAATGTTGCCGAACACATTCCTGAAACTACCAGCATTACCAATGTAGATGGGCCGATGGATGGTTGCTGGCATGATAGTTTTTATCATTGCATTCTAGAACACATTTGCGGTGATACGTGTGATTTAGAGCGTCTCAAAGATGTGATTGACTGCAAGCGCCAAGGCTTTTTGGGTGCTACCAATGTAGTAAATTATCTCACTAACCACGACCATAATCATGTCATGGTTGAACTGGGAAACCGTGAGATTTTTGACGAAGAAGCATTTCGCCGGGTCAAATTAGGAGTAGCCATCCTAATGACTGCTGTTGGTGTGCCTTTGATTTGGATGGGAGAAGAATTTGGCGAGTATAAACCTAAACAACCTGAATCATCCAAAATTGATTGGACGCTGTTAGGTAACGATTTAAATCGTGGTTTATTTGAATCATACAAAGGCTTAACCAACCTGCGTAAAAGCAATCACGCTCTCTACACAGAAAATATCGATTTTATCCACGAAAATCCGGAAGCAAAAGTATTAGCTTATACTCGTTGGAATGATGAAGGTTCTCGTTTAGTCGTAATTGCAAATTTCTCAGAAAATTTTCTAGGAGGCTATCAAGTTCCTAACTTTCCTAGCGCTGGGACATGGCACGAGTGGACAGGCAATTATGATGTCGAATCTGGTGAAGATGGCATCGTAATTGACTTGGGACCATACGAAGCTAAAGTGTTTGTATGGCAGTAATGATATACACTACTACTAAGTCAGTAGTCCAATAAAAAAGAAAAGGGGAAATGTTTTCCCCTTTTTTAGTTATAATCTTACTCATGTACAGTCTAATTAGAAATTTGTCAAGTAAAAAATAAGCTATTTTAAAATTTCATTGGTTTGTGTTACACTTTTGAGTTGAAGTGCGTCTATAGAATTGCCAAAGCATCCCCCATGCACAACAAATTCTTTAATAGTAATATCGATAACGCTAACATTGAGAACGATCGCATTTTATTAACTCCCAATGAAATAAAGTCAAAATTACCTTTAACACAATTAGCCGAACAAAGAGTTTTAGCATATAGACAGGAAATAGAAGATATCCTGGATTTTAAGGATCGTCGGAAATTTATAGTAGTTGGCCCATGCTCAATCCATGACCCGAAAGCAGCGCTCGAATATTCTGAGAGATTAAAAATATTGGCCGAGCGAGTCAAGGATAACTTGCTACTAATTATGCGAGTGTATTTTGAAAAACCCAGAACAACTGTAGGCTGGAAAGGGTTAATTAACGATCCAGATATGGATGATTCTTTTCATGTAGAGAAAGGTTTATTAATTGCACGGGAGCTACTATTAAAAATTACAGAGTTGGGATTACCTGCTGGCACAGAAGCGCTAGATCCAATCATCCCTCAATATATCAGCGAACTGATTACATGGTCTGCCATTGGCGCACGCACAACTGAATCACAAACTCACCGCGAAATGGCCAGTGGACTTTCGATGCCTGTAGGTTTTAAAAATGGTACTGATGGCAATATTCAAGTAGCTTTGAATGCCCTACAATCTGCCGGAAACCCGCATAATTTTCTGGGAATTAATCAAAACGGTCAGGTCAGCGTCTTTAAAACTAAAGGTAATGGCTACGGTCACGTAATTTTAAGAGGTGGTAGTCAACCCAACTTCGATCTAGCAAATGTCAAACTGGTAGAAGAGAAATTAAAACAGGCAAATTTACCACCGAGAATTGTTATTGACTGTAGCCACGGTAATACCAATAAAGATTACAAATTACAAGGTGCGGTCTTAGAAAATATTATTCAGCAAATAGTGGATGGCAATACATCAATTGTTGGCATGATGCTGGAATCGCATTTGTATGAAGGTAGTCAACCGATTACTGGGAAACAAGAAGAATTAAAATATGGTGTTTCTGTAACTGACAAATGTATTAGCTGGGAAGAAACCGAAAAAATTATTTTGGCTGCTCACGAAAAACTTAAATGAGAAGTCAGAAGTCAGAAGTCAAAATTCAGAATGCGATCGATGGGGATTTAGAGAATATTTGTTAAGTATTAATGTATACTAATAAACTCTGCTCCATTCCTTTGACTGTTTCGGCAACGGTGTAGGCGCAAATTTAAAAACCTGCTCTACATTAGCTTTAGTTTGCTAGGGTGCGTTAAAACTAAAGTCCATAACGCACGAAAATTTCTGACGGTGGGTTAGGCTGAGGCGATAACACACCCGACAAAACTGGAAAATACCCAAGTGGTGGCGACGTAATTTATTTATCGAGAGAAGATTTTCAGATTTGCACTGTCGTGTCAGCTTCTTACAAGGTAAGGGAATTCAGTCGTACCAAATCAGTAGAAGTCGAATCCCCATATTTTAAGATATACCCAAGATAGATGTAGTAATATCTAATATGTGGTAATTACTCAATACTACCAACTGAAGGATTGAAGATTAGGATTTTTCTACATAAAATTAAAAATCTCAAATTAAAAATTGGTAACACTGATGGTTAGGAGTGTTAGAGTTTCAAGAAATTCACCGAAACTTTTCAGCGGGTATTCATGCTGAAGAAACTACAGAAAAAGCAAATTTCGATAATTGCAGGTGCAGCACTCTTTGCCTTTTTAGCTGGGGCAATGGTATCAGCACCTCAGATTGGCAAGTCTCTGGGGAAATGGCTCAAACTAAGTCAGAATCAAACAGAGCAAAAATCGGACGGTAGTGTTGCCCAATCGGCCGTCTTTGGGCTGATATCGCAATCGCTGCCAGAACGGGCGGCAAAACTAGCAACGATCGCTGCCGAATCGCGATCGCCCGATCGGAATCGCGCTCGTTATCTTTTGGCGAGTGATTATATTGAAAGAACCCAAGGGCAAAAAGCTCTGGTTTTACTTCAAGGACTAGAGAAAGACTATCCGCTCCTCGCACCCTACATTTTGCTCAAACAAGCTCAGGCAGAAGATATGCTGGGCGAGGACGGTAAAGCCTCGGATCTCAGGCAAAGGGTGCTGAAAGAGTATCCCAAAGAACCGGCCGCAGTCAAAGCGCTATATCTAATTGCTCAACCGAAGCAACAAGAAACTGCGATCGCTCAATTTCCTTCCAATCCTTTAACTTGGGAAATTATCCGCAAACGCTTGCAAGAAAATCCCAATCAGCCACAATTACAATTGATTTTGGCTAAGTATGCCTACGATCAACCAGGGATAGTGGGCGTTTTGGATCAGCTAGCAAAACAGACTACCCTCAAACCCGAAGATTGGGAACTCATTGGTACTAGCTATTGGGAAAATAGTCAATTTCTCAAAGCGGCCAATGCTTACACCAAAGCACCCAAAACATCGCGCAACCTCTACCGGACTGCACGCGGCTTACAGGTGGGAGGCAAAGATAAAGAAAAAGCGATCGCCACCTATAAACAATTAGTGCAGCAATTTCCCAATAGCGAGGAAACTGGGACAGCACTACTGCGGTTAGCAGAAACCGCAAAAACACCTAAAGACGGCTTACCCTATCTTGACCAGGTAATTAGTAAATTTCCCAAACAAGCTGCTACTGCACTGGCACAAAAAGCCAAAACTCTCCAAACTCTCAAGGATCAAAAGTCAGCTAGCGCGGCGTGGCAATTACTCATAAGTAAATACGGTAACTCTGACGAAGCCGCAGAATACCGTTGGAAAATCGCCCAAGATAAAGCCAATGCCAAAGATTACGTCGGTGCTTGGCAATGGGCAGAACCAATTGTCACTAATAACCCCAATAGTATTTTGGCTCCAAGAGCAGGCTTTTGGGTAGGTAAATGGGCGGCTGCACTGGGGAAACAGCAAGAATCTAAAACGGCTTATGAATATGTGGTTAGCCAGTTTCCCTACTCTTACTATGCATGGCGAGCTGCGACAATGTTGGGGCTAAATGTCGGCAACTTTGACAACGTGCGCGTCATGAACCCGGAAGTAATCGCACCCCAGCGTCCATTACCACCTGCTGGTTCTGAAACTTTCAAAGAATTGTATCTGCTAGGTCAAGACCGCGATGCCTGGTTACAATGGCAAACAGAATTTCAAAACAAAATTCAGCCAACGGTAGCGGAGCAATTTACTGAAGGGTTGATGCGGCAGGCTAAAGGAGAAAATCTCATCGGAATTGATGAAATTTCTAAATTAGAAGACCGAGAAATACCAGCCGAACTTGCCCAATATCAGACTTTGAGTAAACAAATCACCTACTGGCAAGCACGTTATCCATTTCCTTATCAGCGAGAGATTGAAAAGTGGTCTATTGACCGTAAACTTAATCCTTTGCTAGTAACTGCTTTGATGCGTCAAGAATCACGGTTTGAACCAAAAATCAAATCTGTCGCTGAAGCTACTGGTTTAATGCAACTGTTGCCGAGTACAGCTAAATGGATCGCCCCACAAATTAAGGTGGATTTCAAAACAATCAACTTAGAAAATCCCAACGATAATATCATGCTGGGTACATGGTATTTGGGTCATACTCACGATCAATATAACAATAACTCTTTGCTGGCGATCGCTAGTTACAATGCTGGCCCCGGCAATGTTTCCAAATGGTTGCAAACTCTAACTACAAAAGATCCAGATGAGTTTGTTGAACAAATTCCCTTTGATGAAACTAAAAATTATGTGCGGCAAGTATTTGGCAACTACTGGAATTATCTCAGGCTTTACAACCCCGAAATTTCTGGCATAGTGACAAAGTACTCGACCACACACCCACAACTACCAGCGCGATAATCTGAGAAAGTTATGAGTTGTGAGTGTTGAATTCAAGCAATTTTTTAATTCAAAGTTCACAACTCATAGTGATATTTGTTTAGCTAATTACTAATTCTTACGCTAGCTCCGACACTCTATTACTCAAAGAGGTTGCGCTATTGCAACGCATCACATAACGACCTAAATCTTGATAGCACTATTCTCAAAAGGTAAATTAAAAGCTTAATTATTAGTTTTTTTCTGTTCTATTTGTCTAAAACATTTTTAGAAAGAATAGTTTTAGTAGAATCTTATTTTACTAAAATTATTCTTTTTTATGTAAATATAATTTTTGAATATTTTAAAAATTTCTGTTAGCAGATTGCATTAAGAATATTTAAGATTTAAGGATAATCGTAGATTCTATAGCACAAGCCTTGGTGGTTAGGACATCAACAGACGATAAAACTTAGACACAAAAAGGCTTTTCACCCAGTCCCCATTACCCCTTATCCCCAGTCCCCAGTCCCCAGTCCCCAGCCCCATGCTATAAAACACAATTTTTGCAGAGGCGATCGCTAATAGCTTGAGTTGATTACACCTATGGCGTTAATATATCTTAATGTATTTAGTATTGCTTTTTTAGCGCCCCAATGGAGTTAACCTCAAAAGAATTTAAGTCAGAACTGATATTAGAAGTCCAAGCTTGCTTGCAATTAGCAGTTCCTTTGATAATTACTCAAATATTAGAAGCGGGCATTCCTTTATTGGATGGGGTGATGATGGGCTTACTTAACAGCCAAGCTTTAGCTGCGGGTGCTTTAGGTGCTGTTACCTTTTCTACCTTAGCTTCCGTTTGTCGTTCTGTTCTTTCAGCCGCGGGTGTAAGTGTCGCCAATGCTTTTGGTGCAGGAAAGATAGACCAAGTGAGCCGTGCTACCGGTCAAGGAATTTGGTTAGCCGTGACGATGTGCTTACCTGTAATGTTTATCATTTGGCACTTTGACTATATCCTGCTGCTGACTGGTCAAGAAGAAAGCAATGTATTATTAGCTCAAACATATTTGCGGTCTATTGTTTGGGGTTTTCCAGCCGCACTCGGTTTTTGTATCTTAAAAGAAGTTAGCTCTGCCCTCAATCGGCCCCAATTTTTAACAGTAATTACGGTAGCTGGACTATTATTAAATGCGGTTGCTAATTACGTGCTAATGTTCGGTAAATTTGGTTTACCAGCCCTTGGTTTAGCCGGTATCGGTTGGGGAAGCACACTCATTTTTTGGCTAAATTTTATCGCTGTCGCCAGTTGGATTTGCTTTGATAACTACTTTAAAGACTATCAGCTTGATTGTGCTTTGCATCAGTTCGATAAAGATATGTTTATAGATATCTTCCAAACTGGGTGGTTTTTGGGGTTGCAGTATGGAGCAGAAATTGGAGTATTTACTGCCATTGCTTTAATGATGGGATGGTTTGGAACAGAGACGTTAGCAGCACATGAAATTACCGTCGAGACAGAAAGTTTTGTCGAAACAGTATCTATAGGTATTTCCTATGCCGTCACGATGAGAGTAGGACAGTTGAGGGGACAAAACGATCTCAAGGGTGCAAGCACAGCCGGATTAGTCTGCATTGCGCTTGTTACTCCTTTTGTAAGTATTGTGGCACTAATTTTTTGGCTGTTTCCCAACTATATTGTGGCAATGTATTTGGACACCAGTAATTTAGATAATATCGAGATAGTTAAAACAGCAAGTTCTTTCCTGGCTGTCGGGGCAATAGTCCAAATATTTTATTCTATTCAGACTATTGCTGCTGGTGCTTTAATCGGCTTGAAAGATACCAAAGTGCCAGTGTTAATTACTATGTTCGCTTACTGGATAGTAGGTCTAGGTGGGGGCTATCTGATGGCATTCACTTTCGGCTGGGGTGCTATAGGTTTATGGTTGGGTTTAATGCTAGGGCTATTTATGGGTGCAGTGCTTTTAACTGGGCGTTTTTATCTTTTGACTTCTGAGATTGAGTCTGGTTAACTACAGACGACTTGAGGACAAGGAGAAAGAATTGTTGTAATTTCTCACCTTTTGTCACCTAATCCCCTTGTTTTCCCTGCTCCCTGCCCCCTGCCTCCTACCAAGTCGTGCATAGTATCAACAATGCCCACTTCTCATTACTGGTTAGAAGGTCTAAGTCTATCCCGCCAAGATGGTTGTGACGATGAAGAACCAGAAGAACCAGAACTATTTTCGGGAGACGACTCTCGCCGACTTCTTCGAGGTGGGGGTGAATCAGATTCTACTCTTCTAGAGCGTCGCCGTGGAGTAAATGATTCTGAAGAGGAGTTACTAGAACTTGATTCGCTGCGATCGCGCCTTCTCCGTCTTGGGGTATAATCGCTCGATTGCTGTGTTTCTTGAGAATAGCTTCTCCTTCTTCTACGTCTCCTAGATGAACCACTCTCCTCAGAATTAGAATTTCTCGCTCTTTCCCCTTCTGAGTCATCATCTTTAGAGGCAATAGAACGATTGAGTATTTGTTTGGGCTTGATGGACTGGGCTTTGATAGTGCCTTTGCGACCGTCTAACTTGGGTCGTTTGGGAAACTTTTCAACAGGCATCCCCTCTACCGCTTTTTCCATAAATTCGTGCCAAGTGTAAGCAGCACTACTACTACTGCCATAAGTGGGGCGGTTGTCATCGTTACCTAGCCATACCCCTGTCACCATCTGAGGAATGTAGCCAATAAACCATAAATCGCGGGCTTCGTCGGAGGTGCCGGTTTTGCCTGCAACTTGTCTATTATCTAATTGGGCAGCACCACCAGTTCCCGCTTGTACGACGTTGCGTAGCATCCAAGTCATGATGGCGGCACTGTCAGCGTCCAAGGCACGTTTTGACTTGAAGTTTGCTGACCAGATAACTTTGCCTTGGCGGTTGAGGATGCGGGTAATACCATGAGGATCTACGTGCAATCCCTGAGTAGCAAAACTACCATAAGCGCTGGTCAACTCTAGCAGATTGACTTCATTTGAACCAAGAGCCAAGGAGTAGGTGGGCTTGAGTTCAGATTTTATCCCCATATCATGGGCAAGTTTAATCGTTGGTGTAAATCCCACATCAATCAACACCTTGACTGCAATAATATTAACAGAGCGGGTCAGGGCATCTCGGATGTTCATTGAACCCCGGAAGTTTTCACTATAGTTTTTCGGTTCATAGCCGTCTACGACAAAGGGCGCATCCTCGTAGCTATCGTAGGGGCTTTTACCGGTTGCGATCGCAGTGGCATATACAAACCCTTTAAATGTCGATCCTGGCTGCCGTTGTGCCTGGGTAACTCGATTAAACTGATTTTTACCAAAGTCTTTTCCCCCAACCATTGCCTTAATTTCACCATTTCGGGGGTCTATAGCCACCATTGCCGCTTGCTTAAAGTTTTCCCAGCGTCCTTGATTTCGCAGGGTTTTGGCAACCGCCTCTTCTGCAACTTTCTGCCAAGTCGGGTTCAGCGTAGTTTCTACTACTAGACCCCCACTTTTTAGCACATTAGGAGAAACATACTTGGGCAATTCTTTTTGGATGTAGCTGGTAAAGTAGGGTGATTCTACTTGGACTCGTTTGGGTAAACTGCTTTTGAGGGTTAATGGCTCCTGAATGGCTGCTTGCCTTTCCTCTGGTGTAATTACTTTATCTTCTTGCATCCGTAGCAATACCAAGTCCCGCCGCCGTTTTGCCGCTTCGGGATTTTTGTCGGGGGCGTACAAACTAGGAGCAGGAGCTAATCCAGCAATCGTAGCCATTTCTGCAAGAGAAAGTTGATCTGGCGTTTTACTAAAATATACCCAGGATGCATCTGCCACACCATAAGCTCCAGATCCCAAATAAACCAGATTTAGGTAACGCTCTAAAATCTGATCTTTGGTTAATTCTTGCTCCATTTTTTGGGAAAGGCGGACTTCCTTGAGTTTGCGCCAGATTGTCTGCTCTTGTTTCAAAAAGAGAATCCGCGTTAGCTGTTGGGTGATGGTGCTACCACCTTCTACCACACCTTGCGATCGCAAATTATTCAAACCCGCTCTGACAATCCCTTGCGGATCGACTCCGTTGTGTTGCCTAAATCTTCTATCTTCTGAGGCGATGAAAGCTTTTTTTAAATTATCTGGTATTTGTTCTAGCTTTAGCTGTTCTCTGGTCGCTTCACCTTGTTGTTGTAATATGCTGCCATCAGCAGCTTTAATGGTCAGTGTTTGCTCTCGAAACACAGCATTCAACTCGGACTGATCTGGCAAAGTCCGATCTATTAAACTAATGCCGTAGATCGAGGCAGCTATCCCACCACCAATACTCAAACCTGCCCAAAACCAAAAGCGGCGATAGAGTGGTCTAGCGCCAGTTGCCCGATTGACCCTCATCCTAGATGGTAAAATTTTCATTTTGCTCAGTAACTGCCTCGTCTGCGCCAGATGTGCTGGTGGTAAGCTCTCATTCGTTCCTCCTCGTCCAGAGTCACTCAAATTAGTTGGTCTTCGCTTGAACCAGGAGGTAAGCTTCCCCACGTCAGTTCCTCGCTCAAAGTAATAAGTAATTATAACCACCATCAATCAACTTTGGGGTTATAGCACTACCATTGTGTTAGTATAATATCCTATAAATAATTAACTGAATTCACTAGAAAATAATGTTTTTTAAATTTGGTTAATTTAGTTTTGTAAAAAATGTTGCAGTTTTGATAATTACTGCGAATATCAAAACTATTGACAAGTATCCGCAAAGACAGCCCGAAAAGGCCTGATTTCAGGAAAGTATAATGTCTACACCGGGCTACGACGAAGCAAAGCTAAGACGAAGCGCTGTTTCTCTTGGTAGTAATATTGGCGATTCCAAGACAATTTTATCAGCAGCTATAGAGGCTTTAGCCCAAACGCCAGGTATTGTTTTAGAAGCCAGATCCCATTGGTATCAAACCAAAGCTGTCGGGCCACCACAGCCAGATTACCTCAATGGCTGCGTCATATTGCAGGTAGAAATACTTCCCCAGCAGTTATTAGAAATTTTGTTGGAAATTGAACAACAATTTGGGCGCGTGCGTCAGGAACGTTGGGGGCCACGAACCCTAGATTTGGATTTGTTATTATATGATGACATTATTTTGGATACACCAAATCTCCAGATTCCCCATCCACGAATGCGGGATCGCGCCTTTGTGTTAGTCCCACTGGCAGAAATTGCCCCAGATTGGATAGAACCAGTTTCCGGGTGTGTGATTAAAGAGCTGCTGAAAGAGGTAGACTGTTCTGATGTACATTTATGGATGGACAATTAAAATTACCATCCTTAAAAGCAGAAGAACACTGATTTTGCCTCTGTATTCACAGATAATCAGATTTTACTATGCCATTAGGTAGAGAATTACCACAACTGCTAAGACAACGCCTGTTTCATAAAGGACGCAAGTTTGATTTTGAAGTTAATAGCTTGCGTTTGCCGAATAAATCGGAAGGAGAATGGGAATGTATTCGTCACCCTGGCGGTGCGTTAGCTGTACCAGTGACAGCGGAAGGTAAACTTATACTGGTGCGCCAGTATCGTTTTGCAATTCAGGGACGGATATTAGAATTTCCGGCGGGGACATTGGAAGGAAAAGAAGAGCCTTTAGAAACAATACAACGTGAAATTGCCGAAGAAACTGGCTATAGTGCCCAAAAATGGGACAAATTAGGCGAATTTTTCCTAGCTCCTGGTTATTCTGATGAAATTATCTATGCTTTTCTGGCGCGAGATTTAGAAAAGCTGGAGACACCACCACCACAAGATGGAGACGAGGATATCGAAACTGTGTTTATGACTCCTGAAGAATTAGAAAAAGCTATTCTGGGGGGAGAGCCGATAGATGCTAAATCAGTTTCTAGCTTTTTTCTGGCGCGTCCGTTTTTAATTTAATACTCTTTCCTTATGCTGCTAGAGTTAGCGATGCCTTTGGCGGGCTACGCCTACGCAGATGCCTACGGTGCAGGTTTTGAATATGCAGACGAAGCGATCGCTAACAACGATTTGAGTCGATACGTTGAACATCCGCGGTTTCGACTCAATCCTGGCAGCTACACCGACGACACCCAGATGAGTATTGCCATTGGGGAAGTGATTGTTGCTCAATCAGCGTGGACGCCAGAAGTTTTAGCCGATAGTTTTGTTAGAGCTTTTAAACGCGATCGAAGAGAAGGTTATGCTCGAAGATTCTACCATTTTCTATTAGAAATTCAGGATGGGGAAGAGTTTTTAACGAAAATTAACCCTGATAGTGACAAAAGCGGGGGAGCGATGCGTGCAGCACCCATTGGCATCTATCCCACACCAGAAAAAGTCATTGAGGCGGCAACAATTCAAGCGGCAATTACCCACAATACAACCGATGGGATCAAT
Organism: Nostoc sp. ChiSLP03a; assembly: GCF_034531215.2. Lineage (NCBI taxonomy): Bacteria > Bacillati > Cyanobacteriota > Cyanophyceae > Nostocales > Nostocaceae > Nostoc > Nostoc sp. ChiSLP03a. The sequence continues at coordinate 23,297 of NZ_JAVRBQ020000194.1, read as the reverse complement.
GCTGCTGTTGCGGCTGCCTTAATGTCACATTATTTTATCTATCGACTGGGAGCAAAACGCAAATTAGGACGGTTTCTGGAAGGTTATGTATCTGGAGAGTGGAATAAACCGTGGGAAGGTAAAGTTAAGTCCAAAGGCTGGATGAGTGTCAGAGCAGCGATTACTGCGGTGATGCGTAATGATAGTATGAGCGAACTTTTACAAGATTGTATCGCTTTTACTGGGGATGTAGATACAGTAGCTGCGATCGCCTTGGCTGCTGGTTCTTGTAGCGAAGAAATTACACAAGACATTCCCAATCATCTGGTGACAGGGTTAGAGAATGGAGCTTACGGTAGAGACTACCTCATCGAACTGGATAAGCAGTTAATGAGTTTGGTGGGTAAAAAGATCGGCTAAATCTAATACATCAGAGTAGCACTAGGTAATCTTAATTTTCTAATTTTAGATCGAGTTGAGTTTAGATGTTCAAAAGGCTATATTTTAGTGTTTAATTTTAAGTTAGATAATCGAAAGCATATTTCAAGCCAACCAAGCCAAATTGATGAATCATACTCTAGCTTCTACTTTAGGAGAACTACAAACAAAAATATATTGGCTCCATGATGCTGAAAAATTTGCTGAATTGGCAGAAGCAGCAACTAAAATATATATTAAACTTGGATATGACCAACAAAAAGCAGAAAATGTTGGTCGTTTAATTAGTGAAGCCTATCAGTTATCTGATGATGCTGATTTAGCATACAAGGCTGGAGAAATTGAAAAAGAAATAAAATTTTATAATCAAGTAAAAGAGAAATTTATAGAGATTGAGGCTATATTAGGTTTACAAAAAAGTATAGCCGAGCATCAAACAAAATGGTGGATACATTTTCGTCATAGACAGAAACTCAAAGTTATATATCACCTATTTTGGCAACATTTAAAACCTTTGGGTTTAACTTATTTTTTTGTAGCTATACAACTAACATATTATATGTTAAATATAGGCAAAGGTCATAATTTGCGCGATATAGAAATAACTCAAAAAAATGCTACAAAATATTGGATGCAATTATTGAAATGTAAGATTACCAAATATCCATATTTAGGTTAATTTGATATTTTGTAAAATATTTCAAGAAGCAACGCCTAACGTCTTGTAGATAAAGTGGTTTGATAAATTAACCTTTTTGAACGAATTGCGCGTAAATCATGGTTTTGTTTGTATCGTTGCAGTTTATAACCACCCTTTTTAGGTTCTTAAGTAGGTAGACATAATTAAATATAAAATAAACTCTTAGTTTGTAGTGAGCGATTTATCGCTCAGAGCAAGGATTATCAGGATTAAAGTCCTTACTACAAACTTGAAATTTATTTATGCCTAGATAGTTACTGATTAGACTTCTTGCAAAAGTCGGGAGAAGGAGAAAAGGGTAAAGAAACTCAAAATCCTTTCCCTTTAACATGAGTCACTTTTTCGTCTCTGGCAAAAACATATTTTTGCAAAAGGTTTATTCCCTACGTAGTCAATAAAGCTGAAAATTACTGTAATTCTCAAAGACTCAGCTAGTTTTAGTGTCGAATAGCTATTTGTTTAGTATTTAGCCGTCTTTCTATATTTACAGATATATATCGAGATAAACACTCTTATACAGAGAAACATATATTTCTTATATAGCCTAGTTTAAATATCAATTTATACCTTGTATTCTTTAACAAAAAGCTCCATGATTGATTGAGAAAGCCCATAGTTATAGATTGGTTAGTTAATAATGATGCCGATATAAATTATAAATATTTCCGATTCATCACAAGAAAATATCTGATATTTATTTCAAATGTACTTAGGTTGGAGTTTGATTAACTCATGCTAGAAGGATGGATTCAAATTATATTAACGCTACTAATTGTAGTAGCAATTACTCCTGTTTTTGGGCGCTATATGGCGCGAGTCTACCTAGAGCAAAGTACTTTTCTCGATCCGATTTTGAATCCGATTGAGCGAGTACTTTATGCTTTGGTTGGCGTTAAAAGCAAAGAAAATATGACTGGCTGGCAGTATGGGCGGGCAATTTTATACAGTAACGTCACAATGGGGTTGCTGATTTTCTTGATTATTATGAATCAAGGATGGCTGCCATTAAATCCAACCAAGATAAATGCCCCAACTTGGGATACAGTACTGCATACGACTATTTCTTTTATTACTAATACTAACCAGCAGCACTATTCTGGTGAAACCTACATGAGCTATGGCAGCCAAATGTGGGGACTTGGTTATCACATGTTTACTTCTGCTGCTACTGGTTTGTCGGTAGGGATTGCCTTTATTCGGGGATTGACTGGTAGATCGTTAGGCAATTTTTATGTAGATTTAATTCGCTCGATTACCCGAATTTTACTGCCTATTTGTATTGTGGGCGCGATCGCTCTTATGGCAGATGGTGTTCCCGAAACACTGGGGGGTGCGGTTGTATTCCCCACCTTGGAAGATGCAAATATTAGTCAAGCGATCGCTCGCGGCCCGGTTGCTCATTTTGAAATTATCAAGCAATTAGGAGAAAACGGCGGTGGCTTTTTCGCCATCAACTCGGCACACCCCTTTGAAAATCCTAGCGGATTTACTAACTTAATTCAAATCGTGGCAATGCTTTCGATTCCCACAGCCCTAATCTACACCTATGGCTTATTTGCGAATAATACTAAGCAAGCTTGGTTAGTCTACGGCATGGTTGGTGTTCTCTATGTAGTATTTATCATCGTTACTGCCATTGGTGAATACAACGGCAATCCGGCTGTTAATTCCCTGCTGGGTAGTCAGCAACCGAATCTAGAGGGTAAAGAAGTCCGGTTTGGTTGGGCGCAATCTGTGCTGTTTGCGGTAAGTACAACCGGCACGATGTGCGGCGCAGTCAACAGTTTACACGACTCCTTCATGCCCAACGGTGGTTTTATTACCCTTTCCAATATGTTCCTGCAAATTATTTGGGGTGGACAGGGTACGGGAACCGCTTATCTATTTGCTTACCTAATTCTGGCTGTGTTCGCCACAGGATTGATGGTGGGACGCACACCCGAATTTCTCGGACGCAAGATTGAGAAGCGCGAGGTTGTACTTGCTAGTTTTTTAATTCTCCTAGTTCACCCGATCGCAATTATGATTCCCGCAGGTATTGCCTTGGCGTTTCCCGATCAACTATCAGGAATTAGCAATCCCGGCTTCCACGGCTTTGCTCAAGTTATCTATGAATACGCCTCGGCTGCTGCTAACAACGGTTCTGGCTTTGAAGGTTTGGGAGATTCACAACCTTCTCCTTTGGCGATCGCTACAGGTACAAAAACCACTGCAACTGCTTTGTGGTGGAACTTGAGTACCTGCTTCAGTTTAATTGCAGGACGCTATATTCCCATCATCGGTTTGCTGTTTTTAGCAGATAGTATGTCTCGTAAACAAGCTGTTCCTTATACCACTGGTACATTACGAACGGATACCGGACTATTTACAGGCGTTACCGCAGGCGTGATTTTAATCCTGGGCGCACTTACATTCTTCCCAGTACTTGCATTAGGCCCCATTGGTGAAGCCTTTTTCATCGCTAAAGGCATTGGCTAAGAAGTGTAGAGGGGTAGAGGGGCAAAGGAGAGTTAGAACTTGAAGCATCTCTCTCAAAGACTCGTCCACGAGTATTAAAGACTCATCCACGAGTATCAAAGACTCGTCCACGAGTATCAAAGACTCATCCACGAGTATCAAAAACTCGTCCACGAGTATCAAAGACTCGTCCACGAGTATCAAAGACTCATCCACGAGTATCAAAGACTCGTCCACGAGTATCAAAGACTCATCGCCAATGCCCCATGCCCCATGCCCAATCCCCAATGCCCCATTCTCAAAATCTAATCTATGCCAATTACTACTGATTCTCCCTCGCCCCGTATTCCATCTGGAACTCGTGACTCGCGCAAACATACCCCCAAAACAGATATGCGGGGACTTTATCAAAGAGCAATTAGTGAGTCATTTGTCAAGCTCGATCCGCGAATTACTGTTAGAAACCCAGTGATGTTTGTTGTTTGGGTGGGGACAATTATCACCTTGCTTGTTACCCTAAACCCAAATTTGTTTGGCACAATCCAGGCAGATGTTAACCAACAACGCTTGTTAAACGGGTTGATTACCTTTATTCTCTTTTTCACCCTCGTTTTTGCCAACTTTGCCGAAGCTGTAGCTGAAGGACGCGGTAAAGCACAAGCTGATTCATTAAGATCGACGCGATCGGATACGATCGCTAATAAAATCCTCCCCGATGGTTCGATAGTAAAAGTCAATTCTACAGAACTGCAACGGGGCGATTTGGTAAAAGTGGTTGCCAATAATATGATTCCCGCCGATGGGGATGTGATTAAAGGCATCGGCTCGGTGGATGAATCGGCGATTACTGGAGAATCTGCCCCGGTACTGAAGCAACCAGGTACAGATATTGCCAGTTCGGTGACAGGCGGTACGCGCCTACTCTCAGATGAGTTGACAATTCGCATTAGTGCCGATCCCGGACAAGGCTTTATCGATCGCATGATTGCCTTGGTAGAAGGAGCAGAACGCAGCAAAACTCCCAACGAGATTGCTTTGACAGTATTGTTGGCAGTATTAACGCAGGTATTCCTGATTGTGGTGGCAACTATGCCTCCATTCGTCGGCTACATCGCCAGCTTTATCAGCACAGCCTTTGGTGTTGAAGCGGGGAACAGTTTGCGGGCGGGTGCTAGCGTTGCTATTCTCATTTCGCTACTGGTAGCTTTAATTCCCACAACTATCGGTGGTTTACTCAGTGCGATCGGTATTGCCGGGATGGATAGGGTTGCTCAATTTAACGTCATTGCAACCTCTGGGCGAGCGGTAGAAGCTTGTGGTGACATCAACACCTTGGTGCTGGATAAGACAGGCACGATCACCTTGGGAAATCGGATGGCTGACGAGTTTATTCCCTTGGATAATCACTCAATCATAGATGTGGCGCGAGTCTCCCTAGCTGCTAGCTTGTTTGACGAAACGCCAGAAGGCAAGTCAATCGTAGTTTTAGCAGAAAAATCTCAGGCTGGGGTAAACTTTAATATTGATAAAGCCGAAGGTGTAGAATTTTCCGCCAAAACCCGGATGAGTGGCACAAATTTACCCGATGGCAAACAAATTCGCAAAGGTGCAGTGGATGCCATTAAGGGATTTGTCCGTTCCCGTGGCGGTAACGTTCCTGATGATATAGATGCAGCTTATGAGCGAGTTTCCCGATTAGGCGGTACGCCCTTAGCTGTTTGCCAAGATGACAAAATTTATGGTGTCATCTACCTGAAAGATATTGTCAAACCTGGTTTACGGGAACGATTTGACCAACTCCGCCGTATGGGTGTTCGCACGATCATGCTCACAGGTGACAATCGAATTACCGCTTCGGTGATTGCCGAAGAGGCTGGGGTGGATGATTTCATTGCCGAAGCAACTCCAGAAGACAAAATTGAAGTGATTCGCTCGGAACAATCTCAAGGTAAACTGGTAGCAATGACTGGGGATGGTACGAACGATGCACCTGCTTTGGCTCAAGCAAACGTGGGTGTGGCGATGAATTCTGGGACGCAAGCTGCCAAAGAAGCTGCTAACATGGTGGACTTAGACTCAGATCCCACGAAGCTAATTGACTTAGTAACCATCGGTAAACAACTGCTAATTACTCGTGGGGCGTTGACAACATTTTCTATCGCTAACGATATTGCCAAGTATTTTGCAATCATTCCGACAATCTTTGCTGCTGCTGGAATCGGCGCACTTAATATTATGGGATTAAAGAGTGCCCAATCTGCGATCGTCTCGGCGCTGATTTACAATGCTCTGATTATTCCAGCACTAATTCCGCTAGCACTCAAAGGGGTGAAGTTTTTACCTTTAACAGCAGATCAACTGCTACGTCGTAACATCTTTATCTTTGGTCTTGGCGGTATCGTTGCTCCCTTCATTGCCATCAAACTGATAGATATAATCCTACCTTTGTCTTAATTTACTATGAAATTTATTCAGATCCGCCGCACTATTCTTGCCTCCCAAGTATTAGAAGAAATAACTGAAATCTGGTGTCAATGGCGTAGGCAAAAGCTGCCACTGTATTTATTCTTGGCGATGTGTTTCAACCTAGTGGTTGCACCTATGGTTTATGCCGCTACTAATGAACAACTTTCCCGCAGTCAATCTTGGGGATTGGGGTTGTTAGGACTGGTGACACTGGGACTTTCCATCTATTTATTTTTTGTAATGTTTGTACCGGAGAAATTCTAATGAGTTTTGCACGCGAAGCTAGTAGAGCCGTTCGTTCTACCTTGGTACTCTGGGTTATTGGAGCGATTATTTATCCTTTTGCGATGATTGCCATTGGGCAGATTGCGTTTCCGTTTCAAGCAAACGGTAGTCTACTGAAAAATAGCGCCGGTCAAGTTGTCGGTTCTGCTTTGATTGGTCAACCTTTTAGTAGCGATCGCTATTTTAACAGCCGTCTCAGTACCACCAGCTACAGCACAGCTGATCCGAAAAAAGACGATGCGGGAGTTTTAAGAACTGGGGTTTCTGGCGCTAGTAACTTGGCTCCCAGTAATCCCGCATTAATGGAACGCATTAAAGGTAAAGATGACGCAGATCCCAGCAAAAAAGTTGAAGGTGACTTTAATCGTTTGAAAAAAGCAGGTGTGCAGCCGACTGGCGATTTAGTTTACACCTCTGGTTCCAGCCTTGACCCGCATATTACCCCGGAAGCTGCGATCGCGCAAGTTGCACGAGTAGCCAAGGCGCGAGGAGTTCAACCGAACCAACTCGAAACTTTAATTACTCAAAACACCGACGGCCGCTTTCTCGGCATCTTTGGCGAACCTGGAGTTAATGTGTTGAAGCTGAATTTAGCTCTAGATAAGATTAAGGGATAAAGGCTTGAGAGAGTGCTGCTGATTCTTGCTATGCCTTCTATTCAAAATAGTTATCGATAGTAATCCTTAATGATTACTTCAAATCTAAATGTTGGATTCTCGGCTTAATTTAATAAGTCGAGAATCTAATTTTTATTAGGTATATATAAAACCTATATCTCTAAACATATACCTGGTTAGCTAATTAATAAACACATCCTCTCTTGATTTAATACATTTTATATATCTTCAAAATATATCTCTGCAACAGCAGATTTTCCTCGTAAAGTATTGGACAATACTATTAGAGTTAAAAAACATTTTGTGCTAAAAACTAAAAAAACTTTAGAACCAAGCCTGTTTGGTGTTTTTATCGAAGATAATAGCGTTTACTGTGGCATTCATTTAAGTGATATTAACTTACCGAGTAAATGCGTTTTTCTAGGAGTTTTAAGAGAAACTCAAGTTATTCCAGTAACAGATAATCCTAGTATTTTCGCCGGAGATTACATTTTAGCAATAGCAACCCATCCGATGATGGTTCCTGCTCTCAAAGTGACTCTTAAAAAAATTCATTCTGTTTACTATTCCCTCAACAGTTGCTTATTGGAAGCTCAACTAAAAGAAAGTCAATCTGTTAATTCAAATTACCCAGACCTATCAAGTACTTTCAATTCCACATATTATTAGACAGATGAACATTTCTCGAATAAAAGCAGAAGGCAGTTCGAGCTTGCAGCAAGAGTAAGAAGATATATTTTTGCCTCCTGTCTCTTTAACTTTACTGAATCTGAGTTCGACTAGCTAAAGGTTTTTAATATGCATACTTCGGAGCTTTTCCGACTTTATGTATCCGCTCAAAAAAGCGTTCATCAGTCTACCCTGATTGAAGCTAACCTGTCTAAGGCAACACATAGTGACACCAAACCACATGACGGAGACATTCCCTTTGTAGCAGTGTTTTTGGCTCACATTTCTTTCATGATTGTTTGGGCAATTGTTGTTTTTCTGGTTTCATCTGTCTGCAAAGCACTAGAAGATCCCCCAGAAAATGCGGTGCAAGATAAAGATGAAATAGTAAGCATCAAAGATTTAGAGCAACATACCTGTAAAAAATGCCAATTTTTTAACAATAACTATTTTCTCAAGTGTGCAGTACATCCTACCACTGCTCTAACGAAACAAGCACTCAATTGTTCTGACTACAGCCCTGAATAGGTGAGTTTATCGTTATACATAAAGCGATCGCTTTATCCCATGCTTCCCAATTACGATCCAAGGTTTTGTGCAAATTTTTCTCACCCTGTTCCTAGTTATGATGTCAGTCCCCATATTAGGACACTACTTAGCTGAAGTCTTTTTCATACATAAAACCTGGCTCGATCTAGTGATGAACCCATTGGAGCGTTTAATTTATCTCCTGATAGATATTGAACCGCAAAAGAGCATGACTGGCAGAGAATATGCGATCGCTGTGTTATTCAGCAATACAGCAATGGCAATTTTGGCGAGCATTGACATTTTTTCCTGTTTTGGTTTTAGGGCCAGTTGCCGAAGCCTTCCAACTTGCCATAGGAAGATAACCTTTAATTCCTCACTTTCAGACTTGAGTTTGTATTTATGAATCTCTTTTTCCGACTCCTAATTCCGATGGCGTTTGTTCTGACTCCTTCTTTTGTTTCTCAAAGTAATAATTTGCTTCGAGAGCATCTGATTCAACAGCTGCAAGAAACAAGAAAATGTTTTGGCTGTAATTTATCGGGAATGAATTTGTCAGGAGCAAAATTAGAAAGAATTGACTTGCGATCGGCAAATCTTCAAGGCGCTAACCTCAAAAATGCTAATCTCCGCTATGCAAATTTGCAGTGGGCAGATATTCGGGAAGCAAATTTACAAGGAGCCGATCTAACTGGAGCCATACTCAAGAATACATTGCTAACTGATGCTGATTTACAAAAGGCGAATTTGTCAGCATCCAATATAGAAGGAACTGATTTGAGAAATGCCAATCTTAGCCACGCAAATCTCATCAAAGCTTTAAAAAACAACGATATCCAGGAGCATAATTCTGTGACTCTTTGTGAAACAGTATTGCCAAATGGGCTTATCTCAGGTCGCTGCAATCAATCAGCTAATAGCCAATCAGATTTTTTATCAGGAGTAAATTAATGGTAGAGCCTAATTATAAAGATAAAAATCGCTTTTTCTATCCTCGCGATCGCTACCACGGTAATTTTCAGCCAAACAACCTAGTATTTAATGCTAACCTTCAATAATTTACTCAAAGAGTTAACTACATTGTTAATTTAGAAACGGCTGGAAAACTATCTCCAAAAATTGCTTATGGTCAAATAGAAGCACTCTGGAAACAGTTGGAGGATAGTAAGAATAAGCTAGAAATTGCTAGCAGCGTTCTATAAGAGTGATGCAGTGATTGTTAAATTGAGAACCTTAAAACAAATTTTGAATTTGGAAACTTCATTTGAGAAATCAGAATAAATTTTATGAAACAAAAAGAAACAGTATTTGTTATTCCGACTCATCGATTGAGAGATGTAGCACAAACTATCGAAAAGTATGATGAGAATTTCTGGGTAAATGGTCATGCTTTAAAAATTATCGTTTTTGACGATTCCAGCATTGCCAATCATGAGAAATATTATCCACTTTTAGAGCAGACTAAGACAGTCAATGATGTGTTTTATGTTGGGCCACAACAGAAAGAGCAATTTATTACATTTTTAAACGAAAGACTGCGCGATCGCAAGCTAGAATCACTAGTCAAAAACTTATTCCGACCTAGTTATGGAGGAAATCGTAACTTCACACTTATGTATACCCTTGGACATTTAATGGTAAGTGCAGATGACGATATGCGTCCAGATGCATTAATTGAAACTAGCCCAGAATCTTTATCAGGTGATGAAATCTGTCGAGGAAAATTAATTAAATCTAACCAACAAGGTGGCTACGTCCATAAATCTTTTGACTTACTCACGGCTTTTGGTGATGTTTTAGGTCAAAAAGCCAGTCATGTACCAGAAAACTTTGAGGCTGGAGAATTGGTACTTGATACAGCAATGGATTTAGAAACCAATACAACTAAAGGTTACTTTCGAGAAAACAGTCTTCTATTACAACAGGGGAGAGTCTTGAATAATGCGATCGTTAAGATTGCCCAAACTTTTCGCACAGGAACTAATGATATTGATACCCTTGATTTTGTTCACATGTATCTCAATGATGAGAATCAAATTAGTCCTAATGACCTAAATTATTTTTATATTCTTACCAATTTTCGACCCGTTATTACTAACAAAAACTGGAGAATGGATTGTGGAGTTGCTGGATATGATAATCAGCTAGGTTTACCACCCTTTTTTCCAACTAGGCTCAGATTTGAGGATTATATCTATAGAATTTGGATACAGCAAGAAGGAATTGCAGCTGCACACGTTGATGCTGTCCAAAACCATATTAGAAATAACTATATGCGTAATCCTCTCGCTAGCGAACTATTTAATGAAGAAATATGTAGCTTGCTGAAAAAGAAGATTAAAAACAGTGTTTATCATCTTGACGATTTGGGAATCAAGTTTGATTACTCAGGCGAAGTCACTTTACAAGATTCTGAGGAAATCCTGGAAAAAATCTCTGCTATCCATAGACAAGTAGTCAAAGGCTCAATCTCTACCCAGAATGAAGAACGCAAGCAATCACTTCAATTATTTGCTGAGAATTTATCGAGAGTCTTCTATGGATTTGAACCAGACTTTTTTCAGCAAAACGTTTCCAGAATTATCGATGATGTCATTAGCCAATTTCACGGTTCTCTAGAAATATGGCCAACTCTAGTAGAAATCTGTTACTTTTACAAAGACAAAAAAGACCTACCACAAATCAGGGTTAAAAACAAGAAGGTAAAGTCTAGAAATGGCACAAAATCGAGCGAAATTCTTGTATAAATGTGACCTTTGGCAAACAAGCCATCATTCATCCAGTAAAGTTTTCTGAAACCCTTTCTTTTTGAAGATGTGCCTATAGAACTTAAGCCAGATCCCCGGCTTCTTGAAGAAGTCGGGGATCTAATTTTTCACGAATGATTTAGGATTGCTATATGTGCTAGTTAAGTGACTATGTATGCAAACGCTAATTATTGATAACTATGACTCTTATACATTTAATCTTTACCAGATGATTGCCGAGATAAATGGGGAACTACCTCTAGTAATTTATAACGATCGCCTTAACTGGGATGAATTGAAAGAAATTGCATTTGACAACATTGTAATTTCACCTGGCCCCGGTCGTCCAGAGAGATCGGAAGATTTTGGAGTCTGTCGGCAAATAATTGAGAATGTGGATGTGCCTTTGTTGGGAGTTTGTCTGGGACATCAAGGACTTGGCTATCTATATGGTGGCAGAGTAATTCATGCACCGGAAGTTCGACACGGCAGACTCAGTAAAATTTATCATAATAATTCAGAATTATTTCAAGGTATTCCTAATCAGTTTTCTGTGGTGCGTTATCATTCATTATTAGTTGCTGATGAACTACCTGAGTGTTTAAAAAAAATTGCTTGGACTGAAGAAGGATTGGTGATGGGATTGCGTCATCGGCATTTACCTTTTTGGGGTGTGCAGTTTCACCCAGAGTCTATCTGTACAGAATATGGGCAAAGATTATTAGAAAACTTTCGAGATATTACGCAGCAATTTATAAATAAATCGTCAATAAGTCCAGAAAAACAGTATCGAATTCGATATGGATCTGTTACTCCTACTGTAGATAAACCCTGCCTTCGCGCAGCGTCTCGTAGAGAAGAACAGAAAGAAAAATTTGAATTGTATACGCGCAAGTTAGATATCTGCCCAAATACAGAACAAATATTTGTGCAGTTGTTTGAGAATGCCCCCAATGCTTTTTGGTTAGATAGCAGCCGTGTGGAATTTGGTCTATCTCGCTTTTCATTTATGGGTGATGGAAGCGGGGTTAACAGTCTATTGGTACGATATAATACCGAAACGCAAGAAATCATCGTCACCCAGTCAGATACTGTAACTCGTCACACCGAAAGTATTTTTGAGTATTTGAAGCGAGAAATAGACTGTCGAAGTTGCCAAGCTGATGAGTTACCTTTTGATTTTAACTGTGGATTTGTGGGCTATTTTGGCTATGAACTCAAGAGAGAATGTGGATCGTCATTGGTACATTCTTCACTATTACCTGATGCAATTTTCTTACTTGCCGATCGCATGATTGCGATCGATCATCAAGAACAGTGTCTTTATTTGCTGCAATTAATCAAAAAAGGACAAACAGAACAGGTAGAAACTTGGTTTGATACGATCCAACAACAACTCGAAACTCTAGATCCTCTTTTTTCTCTTATACCCCAAGAAAATTGTCAGCCAGTTAACTTCCGTTTGAGCCGCACTTATCAAAATTACATCCAAGATATTCAGCAATGCTTGAACGAAATTCACGAAGGGGAAACTTATCAAGTTTGCCTAACAAATCAGCTGCATACCGATGCAACCCCCGATCCATTGACGTTCTATCGCACATTACGTAAAATCAATTCGGCTCCTTACTCTGCATTTTTACGCTTTGGTGAAATTGCGATCGCCTGCTCATCTCCAGAAAGATTTTTACGGATTGATCGCCAAGGATGGGTAGAAACTAAACCGATCAAGGGAACTCTACCAAGAGGAGAAACCCCCGAAGCCGATTTTGTCCTCCGTGAGAAGCTACGCAACAGCGAAAAAGACCAAGCTGAAAATCTGATGATTGTCGATCTGTTACGCAATGATTTGGGACGAGTCTGTGAAGTTGGTAGCATCCACGTACCAAAATTAATGGATGTGGAAACATACTCAACAGTACATCAGTTGGTAACAACAGTACGCGGGCGATTACGTTCAGATTTACAAGCGGTGGATTGCGTGCGAACTGCATTTCCCGGAGGATCGATGACTGGTGCGCCCAAAATCCGCACCATGCAAATTATCGATCGCCTAGAACAAGAGGCGCGAGGAATCTATTCAGGTGCGATCGGCTTTTTGGGTTTGAATGGTTCAGCCGATTTGAATATTGTGATTCGGACTGCTGTTTTGACTCCCAATCAAACTTCCATTGGTATAGGTGGTGGAATTGTAGCCCTTTCTGAACCGGAGATGGAGTTTCAGGAAACGCTGCTGAAAGCCAAAGCCTTAATCGACGCTATGGTTATGACGATGTATGGAACCTCTGAGTCAAAGAATTATGACATTCTGGGATTAGAAACAATCGCCGATAGTTATGAAAAATTAACTGCCTGAATCAGGGGAACTAAAAAAATAAAAATGTGTTTTGGGTGGGATATAGAAGTAATTAGTGATGAATTCAGAGCGAACAGTTTAGATAATCAATCGCTGCCTTTTCTCTTCATGGCAATGCTTTACGTACTGTTTTACCTCGACTTGAAACCGATACTCCGCAGGTTATAGGGTCAAAATTATTCATAATTAATAATTCTTAATTCCTAATTACAAACCCAATATAGAAATGCAGTTTCTTTATTCAGCAATAAATTTAAAGATAAAAACTATCTACCGCAAATCAAGGTTAAAAACAAGAAGCCAAAGTTCATAAATAGCGAAAAAACGCGCAAAAATACTTTATAATCACGACCTTTAGTAAACATACATCTGCAAGACTTTACGATTCTTCATGTGATAAAACTTTCTTAGATATGGCTTAGGTAACAGCAATCTGATAAGATTTCTAACAAGTAGAATAATTGCTTGTTCTCTTTTTCTTAAACCAACTGATTTAGGTTATTTTTGGGAAAGGAAAATAAAAATGTCTGATTTATTGTGGAAAACTCTGGTACTAAGTCCAGTAGTTTTGGGAGTGACGGTGTTGGTTTCCGCAAGAGCTATAGCTGCTGAAAGAGCAAGCTCTTTTGAAGATATAAAGTTAAAAGCTGCTCAGACAGAAGCACCAATAACTTCTAATGCTTCAATATTCATTCAAACAGAGCAACCAAAAGTTAATCAGCAGTTGGTCGCCCAAAAGGCTGATGAAAATAAGGTTTTAGAAGAGGTTAATCGCTACAGCAACGAAGGCAAGAACCAGAATTCATTGTCTCAAGTCACATCAGTTTCTCAATTTTCTGATGTACAGCCGACTGATTGGGCATTCCAAGCTTTGCAATCCTTGGTTGAGCGCTACGGTTGTATTGCTGGATACCCAAATTCTACTTACCGAGGCAATCGCGCACTGACTCGTTATGAGTTTGCCGCAGGTTTGAATGCTTGTTTAGATCGAGTTAATGAACTGATTGCCACAGCAACAGCTGACTTGGTGACAAAACAGGATTTGGCGACTCTCCAGCGTTTGCAGGAGGAATTCTCAGCAGAACTGGCAACTCTACGCGGTCGAGTAGATTCTCTAGAAGCACGGACTGCGGAACTTGAAGCTAATCAGTTTTCTACTACCACAAAATTGGTGGGTGAAGCTATTTTTGTCGCTACTGATATTTTTGGCAATAACACTGGCGATGCGAATAATACTGTCTTCCAAGATCGGGTACGTTTAGACTTGCAAACCAGCTTCACGGGTAAAGACGTTTTACACACCCGTCTTGCAGCCGGGAATGCACTAGCCTTTACACAAGTAGGAAATAATGGTGTTGGGATCGATACTGCTGAAGGTACGCAAACATTTCAACTCGGCAGCACTACTAACAACAGTGTGATTATCGACTGGCTGGCGTATTACGTACCCATAGGCCCAGCCCAAGTCTACTTTGCGGGCACCGGAGGTATTCATAGCGATTATGTTGCCACTAACAACCCTTACTTTGAGGACTTTGATGGCGGTAATGGTGCTTTGTCTACCTTTGCTTCTGAAAGTCCGATTTATCGCATTGGTGGTGGTGCCGGTGCAGCACTGACTTTACCCTTTGGTAAGGGTGGTAGTATTTTGAGACCAAGTTCGCTGACTATTGGTTACTTGGCATCAAATGCTAATAATCCTGGAGCAAATCAAGGTTTGTTAGAGGGTAACTATGCAGCCTTGGGACAGTTGAACTTTAGTGTTGGCGATCGCCTATCTATAGCTGCTACCTACGTTCACGGTTATCATGGTGCTGGAGGTGGTAATTTATTCGATCTAGGTGGTGGTTTGGGTAGTACTAACCGCGTCGTAGGTACTGGTCAAGCTAACACCCTAACTGCCTTAAACGGATCTTCCAGTAATTCTTACGGTATAGAAGCAGCCTTCAGACCCAGCGACAAACTCTCAGTCAGTGGCTTCGTTTCTTACCACGATGTCACAGGCTTTGGTGCTGGTGATGATTATGAAGCTTGGAGTTACGGTCTGGGAGTGGCCTTACCTGACCTCGGTAAAAAGGGTAACGTTTTAGGGATTTTTGCTGGTGCAGAACCTTATGCCCGTAACCGAGGAGGAGTTTTTGCTGGTACTGGTAATGATATACCTTATCATTTTGAAGGCTTTTACAAGTATCGCGTATCAGATAATATCTCAATCACCCCTGGCGTAATCTGGTTGACCTCTCCTGGTCAAAACAGCAACAACGATGATGCAATTATCGGTACGCTGAGAACAACTTTCACCTTCTAAAGGTTTACGCAATTTGCTTTAGGGACGCATAACTATGCGTCCCTTTGAACTTCCGCCTTACGGTATTAGATTGAGGGCGTTCATAATTCATATCATATCCGCCAAATTACCCATAAGAAAAGAACCCCACCCCCAACCCCTCCTGCGGGGTGGGGTTCTTCGGGTTTAATAAGCAATCAAGCGGACATGATATCACGCCTGATATGAATTATGAATTATAAATTTCCGGGTTGACACAATTAGCCAAGCGATCGCCCCTTAATCCTGCAATTAAATTAGCGATCGCCATTGAAGCCATTTTTGAGCGCGTTTGACGGCTGGCACTGCCAATATGCGGTGCAATAATGAGATTATCTAAGGTTAACAACAGGCTATCGCTGGGAATCGGTTCTGGTTCGGTGACATCAATAGCCGCAGCCGCAATTTGACCGCTTGCAAGGGCGCGATACAGAGAATCTGGATCTACAATAGTTCCGCGCGCCGTGTTAATCAAAATAGCCGATCGCTTCATCAATTCAAATTGGCGATCGCTAATTAAATGATAAGTATCATCAGCCAATGGTGTATGCAGAGTTACAAAGTCTGATTCTTGCAGTAAGTGTTCTAACGTAGCAAACTCCACACCTAGAGATTGTTCTAACTCTGGGCTGCATCGTTGCCTACTCGTATACAATATCTGCATTTCAAACCCTTTGGCACGACGAGCAACTGCTTGTCCAATCCGCCCAAAACCAACAATCCCCAAGGTTGCACCCGTAACATTTGGCCCCAACAACAAATCTGGTTCCCAAGTCTGCCACAAACCTGCACGAGTAAATCGATCTGCCTCCACTACTCGCCGTGCAGCTGCCATTAACAATGCCCAGGCAAAATCTGCGGTAGCATCGGTTAACACCCCAGGAGTATTACCGACGGGAATTTTTCGTGCCGTAGCGGCGGCAATGTCAATGTTATCGTAACCCACCGCCATTTGACTGATAACTTTGAGTTTCCCAGACTCAATGAGTTGGCGATCGATTTGGTCAGTCAGCAGACATAGCAATCCATCTATTTCCTTGACTTTTTCTAGTAAAATTTCGTAGGGAGGGGGTTGACGTTCTGGCCAAACTTCCACCATAGCGAGCGATCGCAGTTGCTCTAATTCGATGGGTAGGCGACGAGTAACGAAGACTTTATAAAGCATATTAAAATAATTTCTAGATAAAGGGACGCTTCTGGCATCAGTTTCTCCCTAAAATATCATGGCGTAAATTCAAAACCTGATAAAGTTGGTTTTTATTCTGTGAAAATGAGCCGTGATGTTCCAATCAAGCAGTAGAGAGTCTAGAGAAAATCATCACAAGCCGTTGGAATTCAAAAGCTTGTCAAAATGTTCTGCCAGAAACTTACTCGATAAAGTAGATATTCTGAGGATTGCTGCAAGCTTGAAACAGGATCAAAAGCAAAAAGGAAAACTAGGTCAATTTTTGACACCTGCTCCAGTCGCAGAATTAATGGTTGGGATGTTTGGCAAACTCGATCTTCCTCAAATATCTCTACTTGATGCTGGAGCAGGAGTTGGCTCATTACTTGCAGCCTTTGTGGCTAAACTTTGTCACAGCCAAAAACGCCCAGCCAATTTAGATATTGTTGCCTATGAAATCGATCCTTTTTTGATTGGGTATTTGCATCAGACATTGAAATTGTGTGCTAGAGAATGTCAAATAGCTGGTATTTCTTTTAACTATGAGATCAGAGATATAGATTTTATTGAGGATACAGTCAGACTTCTTGGCCCTAGTGTTTTCGATAATCCTGATAATTGCAGGTTTACCCACGCTATTCTCAATCCTCCATATTTAAAAATTAACGCTCATTCCAAAGTTCGTGATTTGTTACGTTCTATAGGATTAGAAGCCAGCAATTTATATACAGGTTTTATCGCTGCTACGATTCAGCTTCTTGAATCAAGAGGGGAGCTTGTAGCTATTTCGCCGCGTAGTTTCTGTAATGGTCCATATTTTAGAAATTTCCGCAGAATGTTTTTGGAAATGATGGCTTTAGACCAGATACATCTTTTTGATTCCAGACAGGAAACTTTTAGTGATGATGAAGTTTTGCAGGAAACGATTATCATCCATGCTGTCAAACAAAAACCAAAATTTGACAATGTAATCATCAATACAAGTTCAAATGCTGATGATGATTTTATTCTGTCAAATTCCTTAGCTTATACAGAGATAGTTATTCCCAACGACTCGCAACAATTTATCCACATTATCCCCGATACAGTAAGTCAGCAGGTCATTAAAAAAATGGCTAACTTTACTTGCACATTAAAAGACCTAAAATTAACTGTATCAACTGGACGGGTTGTAGATTTTCGTGTTAAAGAATATCTGTGTTTAATACCAAATGAAAACACTGTTCCTTTGATTTATCCACTGAATTTTTCAGGAGGATATGTTGAGTATCCCAAGATAACTAAAAAACACCAAGCTCTGATATATGCAGAACAAACTGTATCTCTTTTAGTATCCAATGAGCATTATGTTTTGACTAAACGATTCTCCTCCAAAGAAGAAAAAAAACGAGTTGTTGCCGTTGTATATGATGCCAACTAAATTAATTGTTCTTGGGTAGGTTTTGAAAACCACCTGAATTATTTTCACCAGGACGGAAGAGGACTTAATCTTACCCTAGCACGTGGTCTTGCTGCTTATCTTAACTCTAGCCTCGTTGACGCATTTTTTCGGTTGTTTAATGGACATACTCAGGTTAATGCAACCGATTTACGAAATTTAAAATATCCGACAATAGCACAACTAATGACTGTAGGGCTATATATTACTGAGCATTTTCCATCACAGAAAGAAATCGATGAACTTCTACAAGAATTACTGAGTATGAGTAATCAATCTGAAAACAATCCCTTAATAATTAAAACCCGTATTGATGAAGCACTACAAATTTTAATTGAACTTGGACTTCCACGGGCACAACTTAATGAGCGTTCAGCCTTAACTCTTTTGGCTCTACTTAATTTAAAGCCAACAGATCCTTGGGAAACTGCTGCATCTCCCCTAATGGGAATTACGCCAATGATGGAATTTATGGCACTGCACTATGGCAAAACATATAAACCTAATACACGGGAAACTGTTCGCCGCCAAACAGTCCATCAATTCTTAGATGCAGCTTTGATAATTGTAAATCCAGATGCACCTGAACGCCCCGTTAACAGTCCGAAAACAGTATATCAGATTGAAGAAAGTGCGCTTGAACTCTTACGTACTTATGGAACTAATGAATGGAAAAAGAGCATTCATACTTACCTTGCTTCAGTTGAAACTTTGAAAAAACGATATGCTCAGGAGCGGGAACTATCACGTATTCCGATAGTGATTGAGGGAGAGGTGAAAACTCTATCGCCAGGTGGACAGAATATTCTAATCGAAAAATTTATTAAGGAATTTGCAGAATGTTTTACACCTGGAGGAAAACTGATTTATATTGGTGATACAGATGAAAAAGTCGCTTATTTTAATGAAAGGGCATTGAGAGATTTAGGCATTACTATTGATTCTCATGGTAAAATGCCTGATGTAATTATCCATTATCTAAAAAATGATTGGCTAGTTTTAATTGAAGCTGTAACTTCTCATGGGCCAATTAATCCTAAACGTAAGAAAGAACTTGAAGTTATTTTTGCCGATATAAAAATTCCCCTTGTAATGGTAACAAGCTTTTTAAGCCGGAAAGCGATGGTAGAGTATTTGGCTGAAATTGCTTGGGAAACCGATGTTTGGGTTGCGGAAGATTCTACTCATCTCATTCACTTCAATGGAGAATATTTATTACAGGCTTACAAAATGGATAGAGATTTTGAAACGAAATAAACTATTATTAAAAATAAGCGATCGCTAGCTTATAAGTTGTCTTTAAAACGATATCGGTATCAACAATATTGTCATATAGATCCAATAGTTCATGCAAAGCGTAGTAGAGTTAAAGTAAGAAATCTGAAGGTACGTCGATCGCTCCCAAAGCAAAATTGTCGCCATGACTAACTCAACTCCAATGGATGACGAGAAAAAGCTCCCCAAGAAGAAAGGCAAGTCCCTTCCTCCCAAGCTGATTATCTGGGTAGGAAAGTTTGTTTGGACGACTATGTGGCAGATAATGATGTCAAATCTTGCTCCTCGCAATCAGTCGGGAGCATATATTCGTCCTAATAGCCAGTTTCGCAAGTTCATCGGTACAGAATCAGGGAATCCACACCCACCAGCAACGGGGCGCTACAAACTCTATGTTGGGCTGGGCTGTCCTTGGGCGCATCGAACTTTAGTTGTGCGATCGCTCAAAAAACTCGAAGCGGTAATATCAGTATGTATCGTCTCTCCTTCGCCCATTGAAGGCGGTTGGATATTTAACGATGAAGAAGAAGGTTGTCGCACACTAGCTGAATTTTATCAAAAGGCAGAACCCGGTTACAGTGGACGCTCTACAGTACCAGTACTATGGGATAACCAAACAAAAGCGATCGTCAATAATGAAAGTTCAGAGATTATCGTCATGTTGAACTCTGAGTTTAACGAATTTGCCAACAATCCGACGCTAAATCTTTACCCAGAAGAACTTAAAGAGAAAATTGACTGGTGGAATGAAAAGATTTATCACACAGTAAATAACGGTGTATATCGCTGTGGCTTTGCCCAAAGTCAAGAAGCATACAATCAAGCTTGTAATGAACTGTTCGCAACTCTCGATGAGATTGAGATTGTATTGCAGACTAATCGCTATCTCTGCGGTGAACATCTGACACTTGCAGATGTGCGATTATTTACGACATTATTTCGGTTTGATAGTGCCTACTATGGGCTGTTTAAATGCAATCGGCAGCGAATTCGAGACTATCAAAATCTCGGAGCTTATCTACGTGACTTGTATCAGCTTCCGGGTGTAGCTGACACTTGCGATGTAGAAACTGTGAAGCGGGACTACTACGGAAACTTATTTCCACTCAACCCCGGTGGAATTATCCCTAATGGCCCTGATATGTCTTATCTTAATCAACCACACGATCGCGATCGCATTGGCAAGGTAAATGCTTCATGAACCAGATTAATCGAGTTGCAATTGTCGGTGGAACTCATGGCAATGAGTTTACAGGAGCCTACCTAATCCAAAAATTTGCCCAGTTTCCCGATTTAATTACTAGACGGAATTTTGAGACAGTTACCCTGTTAGCAAATCCCAATGCTTTTGCCGCCGGGAGACGATATGTTGAGAAAGATTTAAATCGCTGTTTTCTCAAACAAGATTTAGAAGATCCAACTCTAAATAGTTACGAAGATTTGCAAGCTAAATTAATTCAGGATACCTTAGTATCAAATAAGGATAAACAAGCAGATTTCATTTTAGACTTGCACAGCAGTACAGCTAATATGGGTCTGACAATTATTCTTGATAACAGTCATCCTTTAAATTTAAAATTGGCTGCTTATCTGAGCCAGATTAATCCTTTAGTTAAGGTTTATCGCTGTTCTTTTAAATCAATTGCAGAAAACCCATTTGTAAATTCTCTGTGCGAATTAGGCTTTGCATTCGAGGTTGGCCCAATTGCCCAAGGAGTTTTAAAAGCAACACTGTTCCAACAAACAGAGGAACTTGTTCGCGCCCTTCTGGACTACCTAGAACAGTTTAACCAGGGTAAAATTCCATCAAATAATGAAACGTTGATTCTCTATGACCACTTATCAGTTGTGGACTACCCAAAAAAACCGGATGGTACAATCTTTGGAATGATTCATCCAGAGCTTCAAGATAAGGATTATCAAGCCTTGAACCCAGGAGATCCAATTTTTATAACTTTTGACGATAAAACAATTGTTTATGAGGGAGCATCTACTGTTTGGCCAATTTTTATTAATGAGGCAGCTTACTACGAAAAGGGAATTGCTATGTGTTTAACCCAGAGGCAGCAACTCAACATCTAAGATGTGGATAAAGTTTTTGGATAATTGCTTTTGATCGAAGCGATGACAAAAATTGAAGCTCAAAATTATTAATAACTTCATATATCTAGCGCAATTACTAAAAACTATTTATGTAAGTATATATATATTAGTTATAATATATTAACGATTGGTAATTAAGTATCGGGGTAAAAAGTTGTCAAAAGGTTTGATAAAATCGATATCAAAGGAGCGTTGAGAAACTATTATCTAATTATCGGTAATATTTTTTAGAGAAGCAAATATAAATCTAACCCACTAATATAGGCAATGTCTATAAAATACTGCTTTGGAAGTAACTCTTTGTTTTAAAAAGGAGGAAATGCAAACATTCAGGCTTGAGGTTTATTCTAAACTCAGCCCTGAGTTTAACTATGGAAATTTACTGATAAAATTCAAATTTAACAATATAATTTACGCTTAAAATTGTCTAAATACTTGAACTCATAATGAAAATTAAGCAAAAAAGAAACAAACCAATAGCCAGTCTTTCTTTAGATTTAGATAATATTTGGTCTTATTTAAAAAATCAGGGCGCTCCGGGTTGGCAGACTTATCCTTCTTACTTGGATATCGCAGTACCTCGTTTCTTAGATATTCTCAAGCAATGGGATTTGACAATCACAGTATTCATTGTCGGTCAAGATGCAGCGCTAGAAAAGAATACCAAAGCAATACAAGCGATCGCTAGCGCCGGTCACGAAATTGGCAATCATTCATTTTATCACGATCCTTGGCTACATCTGTATTCAGAGAATGAGATTGAAGAAGAGGTGGCACTGGCCGAAGAACATATCAAGCGCATCACTCATCAACATCCTATCGGCTTCCGGGGGCCAGGATACAGTTTTTCTCCAGCAGTATTGAAAGTTTTAGCACGCCGGGGATACGAATATGATGCTTCGACTTTTCCGACATTTTTGGGGCCTATAGCACGAGCATATTATTTAATAACTTGTAAATTGAGCAAGGAAGAACGTAAAAAACGGGAAGCACTGTTTGGCGGTTTTAAAGAGGGTTTGCAGCCTCTAAAACCTTACCGGTGGAAACTAGATAAGGATAAACTGACTGAGATTCCCGTTACTACCATGCCAATTTTTAAAGTGCCAATTCACTTCAGTTACATAATGTTTCTGAGTACATTTTCTTCGAAAGTGGCGTTACTCTACCTACGAATTGCCCTATGGCTGTGTAAAGTTACACGCGTCCAGCCTTCTTTGCTACTCCATCCTACAGACTTTGTAAGTCAAGAAGATGTGCCAGAACTCTCATTCTTTCCAGGTATGAGTGTCCCTACTTATAAAAAGCTGGCAATAGTAAACAAAAGTTTAGAAATGATATCCAGTCAATTTAATGTTTTGACTGTTGGACAACACGCTAAATTTGCAGCCAATGCGCCGAAACTACCTATATTAGTGCCTCAAAAGAGGTAAAAAGATCATCTATTATCACTTTACCTATGCCGATTTTGACAGCAGAAATCCTCTGTTTAGAGGCTGAAATATTTTCATTAGCCGAGTCTCAGCATCCAGAACCTCTGCTGTATGGTGTTACTGATGGAAAAGCTGTCGGAACTTACCTAGAACAGAAATTTAGACTTTACTTAAAAGCTAATACCAATTTAATGTGAAGTTACACATATCTAGATCCCCCTAAATCCCCCTTTTTAAGGGGGACTTTGATATGTTTTTCTGGTTCCTCCCTTTATAAGGGGGGCTAGGGGGGATCGAATTCTATGCAGCTTTATAAAA
>NZ_JAVRBQ020000193.1:0-34231 GCF_034531215.2 Nostoc sp. ChiSLP03a | reverse complement strand
CCGAGCTTAACAAAATTGAGCGATGTTGGTCATGGTTAAAAAGCCGAATTCGTAAGCAAATAATTCAATTTGGCTGTCTGAGAGATGCGATGGAAGCTGTGCTTCACACAGCGGCTTAACCGCCTTGGCGGTTGCTATATCTCGCTAATTAGCAACCTTGAGCAAGTTTCACGATTAGAGTCCAGTGGTATTTGACCCAAGAAAGCCGAACATTTAGAGATAATAGTAGCAGAGGTAATCTCAAAATTAGGCGTTAGCAGAGCGGTGCGCCAACACTTCGCAGCTAGTTGTGGAATAACATTACTACTTCTATAGGAATCCTATTTGATTACGTGAAAAAACTCAGTACACATCTATTCTCCCTATTTCCTTTTGGAAGCTGTAAATTTAGCCTAATAAGTATGGTAGAGCCATAAAAGTAATAGCCGAAAAATACAAACCTAATTTTTATCGTACATTCAAGGGTTTAAGATCCCTACGTCTTGTCGTAATATATTTTGAGTCTGAGTTTAAATCCCCGAATCAAAATGCCTTTAATTTTGAATTTTGAATTTTGAATTTTGAATTGTTAATATGACTTCTTCTCCCCATTACATCCCTCAATCTGACCCGCCGCTTCCTCCTTGGGAAACCCTACCAACGATGTATGATTTACCAAGTGATAACCCAGAGGAACCAGGCTTGCCAGACGATTTTCATTTTTTACAACCCTTACTTTTATACTTAACTTTTCAGCCGATTAACTGGAATTCAGAACTAGTTTACAGTGCGGCTGACCTTAATCTCTACTATGATTTACAGCATCCTTTGTGGTATAAACGCCCAGATTGGTTTGGTGTAGTAGGCGTAGAAAAATTATACAAAGGGCAAGACTTACGGTTAAGTTATGTCACTTGGCAAGAACCAGCAAATCCCTTTGTAGTTGTTGAGTTATTATCTCCAGGTACGGAAGACGAAGATTTAGGCACAAGAAGAGAAAGTGCAGCAGATAAACCTCCTAGCAAATGGGAAGTTTATGAGCGAATTTTGCGGATTCCTTACTATGTTGTATTTAGTCGCGATACTAATGAACTTCGGGCTTTTCAGTTAGTCGGCGGTCACTATGAACCGATGAATTTGACCGATGGATATCTACTAATGCCAGAGATAAATATAAGTTTAGGCTTATGGCAAGGTTCATTTCAAGATATTGAAAAATTGTGGTTAAGGTGGTTCACTTTAACGGGAGAATTAATTCCCGCACCCACAGAGGAAGCTGCTGCTGCAACCCAACGAGCTATAATTGCCGAACAAGAAGCTGCTCAAGCTAAACAAGAAACTGCTCAAGCTAAACGAAAAGCAGAACAATTAGCAGAACGTTTGCGTCAGTTGGGCGTGAATCCTGATGAACTAGATGAATTATTGTAGCTTCACGAATCTTTTCTGATACGCAGCATGATTTTCTGCTTTTGAGGAATCATCTGTAGTGAAAACTTTGATAGCCGATGCCGAAGCAGCTATCTGATAATGATATTAGCTCTCAGAAAGATTAATTTTTGAGAGCGATCGCATATTTAGCACTTGAAATACATATAATATTTCTTTCAGCAAGTTTATAGCAACCTCATTTTTTATGAAAAACCGTGATGTCACGCTATATCCTTACTGTTCCTCAACCCAGTTTCAATTGGGTAACTATGGGGAAAATAAGGTTCAGCAGCAAATCTCAAAGGCGAACCCCTGAGCATTTGCAGATATTACCGCAGACACTGATTATGTTGCAGCGGCTAAAATACTTAAGTATTAGTATTACGATCGAATTACTCACATTAAAATTGTCTATTTGGTAACACCAGACCATCAGAAAATTGTAGAAAAGTGTATTTCCTTGGCTTGATAGTGGTGCTAACCTCAATTTAAAGGATGTTATCAGCCCTTATCTGCTAGAGTTTCTGACTTTCAGCAAATTAGATAATTTATCAATAACAAAATCGCTAGGAGTGCGATGATGATGTCACAGTCCCCTATGACAAGACCAGAAATAGCTGCTGGAACTCTAATCGATAACCGCTATATTATCCAAAAACTTCTAGGACAGGGAGGATTGGGACGAACTTACTTAGCATTTGACACTCGTCGGTTTAATGAAGCCTGTGTTCTCAAAGAATTTGCACCCATTGGCACAGGCGAAAGTGGACTGGAACAATATCGTAACTTATTTAAAAGAGAAGCTAAAATTCTTCATCAATTGCAACATCCTCAAATTCCCAAGTTTTTGGCTTGCTTTGAAGGAGATGGTCGGCTATTCCTAGTACAAGAGTATGTTGACGGTAAAACATATTCAAGACTGCTAGGAGAACTGCAACGTCAAGGAAGAAATTTTTCTGAAGACGAAGTTATACAGTGGCTAAAGAATCTGCTGCCTGTTTTGGAATATGTCCACCAGCACAACATTATCCATCGAGATATTTCTCCAGACAACATCATGTTACCCGATGGCAAGGATCTACCAGTGCTGATTGATTTCGGGGTAGGCAAGCAAATTGCTGATATTAACGAAGCAAGAAGTTCCAACCACCAGGTAACGTTTGTTGGCAAAATGTCCCTTGTAGGCAAAGTTGGATACGCTCCCCGCGAACAGATTAGTTTGGGTTTATGTTCACCCTCCAGTGACCTTTATGCTTTGGGTGTAACTGCTATTGTATTACTCACAGCTAGAGATCCATCTTTACTAATGGATCAATATTCACTTGAATGGAACTGGCGTGATTATACCTATGTTACTGATGAGTTTGCTCAAGTGCTTGATTGTATGTTGGAAGATAGACCTAACAAGCGATACCAAACAGCCAGCGAAGTTCTTGGAGATTTAGAGCGTATTGGAGAACCAGAAATAGCAATATCTTCTGCAATCATGGTTGATGATTTGCCAGCCACAGTATTTAACCCTGAATTTCAGGCTATGTCAGCCATATCGCAGTCACATAACCAACCTGAAGAAACAATTTTTAATTCACCTACTAGTCCACAAACTGGGCGAAAAATTGAACAACAGCAACAACAATCCTCACTCCAACCAGCATTTATCAAACATTGCCAGCAAGAATTAGCCTACCACATTGGACCAATGGCAAATCTGATTATAGAAGAAATACTAGCTCACAATCCTTATATTTCCGCTGACCAATTCATTGAACTTGTAACTAAGGAAATTCCTAACTTTCAAGCAGCTTTTGAATTCAAAAAAAGCTTATTTTCATAGAGATTTAGACATCATGAAATTGAGGAATCATTTTAATCTATTTAACTAATTCTGTAAGTTGTAGTCAAGAGATTTCATAAAAGTAACAAGGTTTTTTAGCAAAGCTACATGCAACGTCTTCTACAGAAGTTATTGCATTAGCGTAGCAGTAGCTAGTTCAGGTACCCAGCATCATTATGAATTATTGTAATCGCTTGTACCTCCTTGAGTACGTTTGATTCTTTTCATCGCCATTTCTAAACTTAACTGCATCCGTTTAAAGGCTCTAGCTAAATTACCGATTTCATCATTGGACATCTGCTCAAATTCAACTTCCATATGTCCCGTACTAACTTCTTCGGCTATGCGAGTCATGCGTTTGAGAGGAATTACAACTTGTCGATTCAAGAACAAGTTGACTAATAGGATAGTCGCTATAAATATAGCTGATACAATCAAGATAATGAGTAAAGAAGACTGATTTGCTTTATTAATGACATTCTTGGCGGGTACTGATATAATCTGAGCGCCAACAATTTCATTAAGTTTCCACCCAAATCCATTAGCAGCACCATAAAGACTAATCATACTTTGAGGTGCAGCTTCAGGTACGCTATGACAGGCCAGACAGCTTTGTTCAGACACTGCTAAGGGACGAGCAATATAAAAGATATCCCCACCAGGAATTGAGCGAAATCCACTAACTTCTTTAAGGTCTGATTTATTTCTGAACTGTTCTACAATTTCTGTCTCAAAACCGTCAGCCTTATCCCGAAGATTTGTGGGATTGAGAGTTGCTTCTTTATAAAAGAAATCACGGTAGTCTGTTGTTTTCCGTAAAATTTCAAACACTTCTCGTGCTGAGTATCCAGGAACGGTTTGCGGCAAAAATTCAGTAGTTAATTTATCAACTAGCTCTGGATTTACTTGAGTGCTGGTGTATTTACGAACAGAACTCATTGTTTGAATGAGCATGAGACCAGTGGAGCTAATATCTTGTTTAGCATTCTCCCTCAGTAGAGAAGAAAGAGTAAATCCACTCAAGCTCAGACCAAATGTCAAAATTACCAGTAGCAGAATTGTAAATTTTTGTTTCAAATTTAGATTCTTAAGCATAATTTTAGATTACCTACAAGTCAAATTATTATGAACAAATATGTCTAAAGTTACTGTTTACTCTAGCATGAGCAATCAACTTTCATGTTTTCGTATAAAGGCATAGTTTAAGCAAAACTATGAGGGTATATTCAAACTTTATACTATTAGTAATTATTGAGGTTAATCAAAATGTTATCTAAGTAACTAAGTTCCAAAAAGCTACAACAGCAATTCAAATGGAATTCCCAAAAATTCGTGTTGGCGGTTCTGATACCGTGCCAAAATAAATACCAGCAATCGTCAAATATTACTAATGGTGTGGAATGCAGGAAAGTCTTTATTCGGGGGACGCTACATTATTGAAAGCCAACTAGGTGAAGGCGGAATTGGCATTACTTATCTTGCCAGAAATCAACGAAATCAACAGCGAGTGATTAAAACCCTCAAAGAAGAAATCCTGAATCACCCCGCCTGGATACTCCACCGAAACAAGTTACGGCAAGACTTTCGTGATGAAGCAGTTCGGCTGGCTGTGTGCCACCATCCTCATATAGTACAGATAGAAACCATCTTTGATGAAGGGAATTTGCCCTGCATGGTGATGGATTACATCGAAGGGGAAGACTTAGCACAGCGCTTGAGGCGAATAGGGGTGCTATCAGAAGCAGAAGCACTACTTTACATCCGGCAAATTGGCGACGCTTTGATCCTAATCCATTCTAAAGGACTGTTGCATCGGGATCTCAAACCACGCAACATCATGATCCGCATTGATAAATTAGAAGCAGTGCTGATAGACTTTGGCATCGCTAGAGAATTTATTCCTAATACGATCCAAAGGCATACAGTGTATCGTACTCCTGGTTTTGCCCCTCCTGAACAATATGAATCAGAAGCGCCGCGAGGAGAATACATTGATATTTACGCCCTAGCCGCTACTTTGTATAACTTGCTTACCGCAGTTGTACCAACTAGTGCAGATGATAGACGACACAATATCAATTTAGAACCACCACAATATTTTAATCCCAACATCAGCAACAGGGTAAATCAAGCTATTATGTGCGGCATGGATCTGGAGTCAACGTATCGTCCCCAGTCTGTGCAGGAGTGGTTAGATTTATTGGGCCCTGATACAGGTAATTATGTAACAAAAATATCACCTAGTTTATTGACAAAGCCTAAACTACAACTACCTGTACCTGTTGTATTAGATCGGCAGAACTGGCAATGTGTACAGACCCTTAAAGGTCATTCTAGTATGGTTCATGCGATCGCCATTAGCCCAGACGGGCAATTTATTGCTAGTGGCAGTAATGACAAGACCATCAAACTTTG
This sequence comes from Nostoc sp. ChiSLP03a, assembly GCF_034531215.2. Taxonomy (NCBI): domain Bacteria; kingdom Bacillati; phylum Cyanobacteriota; class Cyanophyceae; order Nostocales; family Nostocaceae; genus Nostoc; species Nostoc sp. ChiSLP03a. The sequence continues at coordinate 28,575 of NZ_JAVRBQ020000193.1, read as the reverse complement.
GCAAATGGGCACTGGCAAGCTAGTGCGTCAACTGGGTCGTTGGTCTTCTAATCATTCCAGTATGGTTCATTCCGTCGCTTTTAGCCCAATCCCAATCTCTTCAAACCTTTCTTATCAAAGCGAGTCAGGTAAATCTGCAAGAGTTGCAGACCTGAACCGGGGAATCTTAGCTAGCGGCAGTTGGGATAATACAATCAAATTGTGGGATGTCAACACAGGTAAAGAAATTCGTACTCTCACTGGTCATGCTAATTGGGTGAATTCTGTTGCTTTTAGTCCAAATGGCAAGTTTCTGGCTAGTGGCAGTGCTGACTGTACAATTAAACTGTGGCAGGTACAAACAGGCATAGAAATCCAAACTCTTACAGGTCATTCTGACCCAGTTTCGTCAATTGCTTACTCTCCGATAACGTCTACAACTAATAGCCAGGAGAGACAGCTAGTGGCTAGTGGGAGCAATGATTACACCATTAAACTGTGGCAAATATACACAGGCAGAAATATTTACACACTTACAGGCCATTCTTTCTTTGTTAACTGTATCGCCTTCAGCAAAAATGGGGAAATTATCGCTAGTGGCAGTGGTGACAACACGATTAAACTCTGGCATGTAAATACAGGCAAAGAAATTCGTACTCTCATTGGTCATTCTGATTCAGTTTGGTCAGTCGGCTTTAGCCAGGATGGACAATTTCTCGCTAGTGGCAGTTGGGACAACACTATCAAACTGTGGCACATACACAGTGGTAAAGAAATCAGCACACTTACAGGGCATTCCAACTATGTTAGATGTGTCGCCTTTTGTCCCGATGGTCAAACCTTAGTTAGCGGTAGTGATGACGACACTATTAAAATTTGGCGGAGGGGGTAATAAATAATTCCTAATTCATAATTTTTCTATAAATCTACAGATAGAACTGCGATCGCCCCAAATTTGTGACAATAATGACGGCAACCGTTATTTTTGAACAAAAATAAATTATATGGGCTTTGGTATTGGTGATTTATTCTGGATCTTTCTCCTTCTGACTTCTTTGCAACCCATTTGGCAAAAACGTCAAATAGAATATCGGCGCTTGCGTGCTTTACAACAATTCCAGCAGGAACGCAAAAGTCGGGTGATTTTACTGATTCACCGTCAAGAGTCCATTAGCTTTTTGGGAATTCCCCTATCTCGCTACATTACTATCGAAGACTCAGAACAAATATTGCGAGCAATTCGCCTCACACCCTCAGAAGTGCCGATTGACTTAATTTTGCACACTCCTGGTGGATTAGTTTTGGCTACGGAACAAATCGCCAGAGCGTTAATTCGCCACCAAGCAAAAGTCACAGTCTTTGTACCTCACTATGCTATGAGTGGCGGTACAATGCTTGCCCTCGCCTCTGATGAAATTATTATGGATGCTAACGCTGTCTTGGGTCCAGTTGATCCCCAACTGGGTAATTACCCCGCAGCCAGTATCCTGAAAGTGGTTGAAGATAAACCCATCAGTGAGATTGATGACCAAACCCTAATTATGGCCGACCTATCACGCAAAGCAATACAGCAGGTACAGCGGTTTGTACGAACTTTACTAAAAGACAGTATACCTAAACAAAAAGTTCTGCCAGAAAATATCGAACCGATTATCGAAGCCTTGACAACTGGGCGCGTCACCCATGATTATCCCATCACTATTGAAGAAGCAACAGAAATGGGGCTGCCCGTAACCGTCGGACTGCCCCATTCTATTTACGATCTCATGGATCTGTACCCACAGCCACAAGGAGGACGACCCAGCGTGCAGTACATTCCTATGCCTTACAATGACCGCCGTCCAATTCTACCTACACCAAAGGGCAGACCCTTAGAAGAACCAAATCAGATTACTTAAGGGGCTTTGGGGTAGGAGTTTTTTCTGGCGACTAGGGTGTAGCTGTTGGGGTAGCTGTTGGTGTCGCTGTTGGTGTCGCTGTTGGTGTCGCTGTTGGTGTCGCTGTTGGTGTCGCTGTTGGTGTCGCTGTTGGTGTCGCTGTTGGCGTAGCTGTTGGTGTCGCTGTTGGCGTAGCTGTTGGCGTAGCTGTTGGTGTCGCTGTTGGCGTCGCTCTCGGTGTCGCTGTTGGCGTCGCTCTCGGTGTTGCTCTCGGTGTCGCTGTTGGTTTAGTTGTCGGTTTAGTTGTTGGTTTAGTTGTCGGCTGGCTGAAGAGTGTCTTTGCTTCTTCATTCAGCTTTTGGCGGAGTGCTAAATTAGCAATTCCAGTTTCTTGCAGCTGATATTTCTTCTGATACTCCTTCACCACTTCTTCCGTGCGAGAACCATAAAAATGATCGCGCGGTAGGGGAGGATTTGGCTTCACCACTGCATTTAAATTTATGTGCAAAATTTGAACGATGTTAGCAGCAAAATTTTGGGTTTTTGGCCCTGCGATGCCATCAACTGGTTTTAGCTTATAACCAGTCTGAAATTCTCGAATTGCCTTTTTAGTTTCCGCATCTGTCAAAGCGGTGTTTGTTACCTTGACGTTATAGCCTAATCCCCGCAATACTTCACGGAATTGCTGGGGCGTATAACTTTTTTGAGGGGCTGCAAAACCTGTGTCTGCAATTACCAAACTAGCAGTCATCAGGCAAGTAACAGCAAAGGTTGCGCTTGATTTTCCAAACCCACACCACATACTTAAAAACTCCTTTGGGTCAAATCAGCAGGATCATAAACGTTAACAGCTGCATTTTAAGTTTGTTTAATAACTTTTTTCACGATTATTTAATGAATTTTGAACAAATTGTGATTTTTTTTTGTTAAATTTAGCTAGATATTTAAACAATAATTTCTGTCATCCATCAAAAGAAGTATCTTGTATTAGCAAAGATACAGCGGTTATCATTTGAAGCGAATATACCCACCCTTTTAATCCAAAACTGCGTTAGAAAATCACATCTGTGCATTGAGCGTCAACTGAAAATCAAAAGCAGTCTCTTTACCTGTGGCTGTGCTGCAATGAGGAGTATTTTCAGCTTAGGGTTGAAAAAGAGGTTTTAAAGGAGTTTTTGTTTTGGGCTGAAGTTGACACCCATGACAGATGTGTACTTCTACTGGGGTCTACTCGACTGGAAATTGCTGTAATTGGTTAGAAAGAGCAAAAAATTAATAAATGAAAAAGTTTATGTTTTAAACTACTCAATAAGTATCATATATTACAAAAAATGAGAAATATAAAATCTTCTAAGCAGCGTAATCTTTGGTTTGAAAGATTTATGGCAATTGCAGCCGCAGTAAATTTAGGTTTAGTATTGTTTGATTTGAGTTACGTACCTTGGCGAGATATTTACTTGCGAAAACTTCCGCAAATTACTAAGATTTATGACCCAATCAAAGGTATTGAAAGTCATCGAGACACAAAAAGTTATCTAGAAACAGTAGACGCATTAGAGGAACAAGTTAGGCAAACAGGGTTACAGTCGCCTCAAGTAAATAGCAGGTTAATACAAATAAGTCGTCTTAGTAGCGAGATGATTGACAGTAACCCGTTTGCAGGAGCGAATAAGAGTGGGACTCTAGAGAAAATTAAACAAAGGATGCGATCGCACATCGGTAAAGAATCTGCAAAACAGTCTTTTGCCACTTTTTGGAGTCAGCCGTATCTATCACAAAATGGCTGGCTTGAAGAAATTAATTTTTTTAACAAAAGCATTCGCCCTTTGATCGCCAGTAACTACTACCGCCAAATCGGAGAAAATGGTGATTTTATCGATCAATTCTGGATTATTGACTTACCCTTTGTGATTTTATTTGGCGTAGAATTGCTGGGGCGCACCTTCTTGCTCAGACGCCAACATCCCGGTTTTAGCTGGTTAGAAGCACTATTGTGGCGTTGGTACGATTTATTTTTACTACTGCCATTTTGGCGAGGGTTGCGAATCATACCTGTATTAATTCGCCTTGATCGAGCGCAGTTATTGAATCTGCATCCAGTGCGAAAGCAACTTAATCAGGGGATTGTTGCCAATTTTGCCGAAGAACTCACAGAAATTGTCGTAGTGAGGGTGATTAATCAGGTTCAGGGTTCAATTCAGCGGGGTGAGTTAACCAGCTGGCTTTCGCAACAAGAAAATTTACGTCCCTACATAGATATTAATAATGTGAATGAAGTAGAAGCGATCGCAGGTCTTTTGGTAAAAACAATTGTCTACCAAGTGCTACCTGATATCCAACCTGCGATCGTTGCCATTCTGCGCCACAACATCGAAACCGTCTTCCATCAAGTCCCCGTCTACCGCAACCTCCAGAATCTCCCTGGCGTGGGACAGGCCCAAACCCAGTTAAGCGAACAACTAGCGACTCAAATCACAACTAATCTTTACAAAACTTTAGTTAGCGCTGTTGAAGACCCTGTAGGAGCACAACTCACCAGTCAGCTAGTAGAAAGCTTCACCAAGGTATTGGGATCTCAAATCAAGGAAAAACATGTACTCTCAGAAATTCAGAGTTTACTTTTTGACTTCTTAGAGGAAATCAAACTCAACTACGTCCAGCGTTTATCCCAAGAAGACATAGACCAAATTATCGAGCAAACCCGGCAGCTACGAACACAAGTATCAGTTCCCGTAGTAGTGGATAAAGGCGCTACTCTCCCAAAAATACGGGAAGGCTAGGGAAAGCACGGGAGCAGGGGAAGCAGGGGAAGCAAGAAACGTGATTTTTATCAAAAATTTAGTGAAATGGTATGACAAGAGGACAAGGGGGTAAACAAAACTCCTAACTCTTAACTCCTAACTCTTAACTCCTAACTCTTAACTCAGCACTCTTAACGCCCAATCCCTAATACACGACTATAAAAGAAATGCGCTAAACTCGAATTAGGCGAATCATAATTTGGTTCGTCACAAGACTTCTTGGAAGATATACCTATCGCAGGAAGTGGGTCGATGCCCACTTTTTTTATTGAATTCTCTCATGGCTCATCCTTTAGTTCCACAAATTATTGATTTGGCGACACCAGTGGCAGAAGAACTGGGATTGGAAGTAGTTGGCGTGGTTTTTCACACCAACCAAAGTCCACCAGTGTTGCGGGTAGACATTCGCAATCCTGAGCAAGACACTGGGTTGAACGATTGTGAGAGGATGAGCCGTGCTTTAGAAGCCTCCTTAGATGCTACGGAAATCGTTCCAGATACATACGTCTTGGAAGTGTCTAGTCCTGGTATTTCGCGGCAATTGGTAACAGACAGGGAGTTTATTTCCTTTAAAGGATTTCCTGTTATTATCTCCACTTCGCCACCCTATGACGGACAACAAGAGTGGATTGGTCAGTTGATTCGTCGGGATGAGACAGCACTTTACTTAAATCAAAAAGGTCGTGTAGTCGAAATTCCCCGCTCCCTAATTACTAAGGTGCAGTTAGAGGAGCGCCGATAAACAAGTTACTAAGGCTAGAGGCTAGGGACTAGGTATTGGGGACTGGAGATTAGGCATTGGGGGTTGGGAAAGCAGAGGAGCACAGGAGCTTCAGGGACACTAGGGAAAGTTACAGTCAGTCTTTCCCCTAGTGCCCCCCTGCCTCTTTCCATGCCCCATTCCCCAGTCCCCATTACCCCTTATCCCCAGTCCCCAGTCCCTAATTTTTAAAGGAGATTGCTTATGTCAATGGTTACTTTAGCTGGATTAAAAGAATTAATTGAAAGTATAAGTCGCGAGCGGAATTTACCCCGGCTTGCGGTTCAATCAGCTATAAGAGAAGCACTACTTAAAGGCTATGAACGCTATCGCCGCGCCCAAAATTTAGAGCGCAAACAGTTTGACGAAGATTATTTTGAAAATTTTGAAGTAGAACTCGATATTGAAGGAGAAGGATTTCGCGTTCTTTCTACCAAAACCATTGTTGAAGAAGTAGATAATACAGATCACCAAATTTCTCTCGACGAAGTTCAACAAGTAGCTCCTGAAGCGCAGTTAGGGGACTCTGTAGTGCTGGATGTTACCCCTGACCAAGGAGAATTTGGTCGAATGGCGGCGATGCAAACTAAGCAAGTATTGGCGCAAAAATTACGGGATCAACAGCGCCAGATGGTGCAAGAAGAGTTCCAAGATTTAGAAGGAACTGTTCTCCAAGCAAGAGTCCTGCGGTTTGAACGGCAATCAGTGGTTCTAGCAGTTAGCAGCGGCTTTGGTCAGCCAGAAGTAGAAGCCGAATTACCGAAGCGGGAACAGTTGCCCAACGATAATTATCGGGCAAATGCCACCTTCAAGGTATATCTGAAAAAAGTCTCCCAAGGTCAGCAACGAGGGCCACAGTTGCTTGTGTCTCGTGCTGATGCTGGTTTGGTAGTTTATCTTTTCGCCAACGAAGTCCCAGAAATAGAAGATGAAGTTGTACGGATTGTTGCCGTAGCTAGGGAGGCAAACCCACCTTCCCGTTATGTCGGCCCTCGAACTAAAATAGCAGTAGATACTCTCGATCGCGATGTAGACCCAGTAGGCGCTTGTATTGGAGCTAGGGGATCGCGAATTCAAGTGGTAGTCAACGAATTACGCGGTGAAAAAATAGATGTAATTCGTTGGTCGCCAGACCCAGCAACATACATTGCTAATGCCTTAAGTCCAGCACGAGTAGATGAAGTACGCTTGATGGACCCAGAATCACGGCAAACTCACGTACTTGTAGCTGAAGATCAATTGAGTTTGGCTATTGGGAAAGAAGGACAAAACGTCCGTTTGGCAGCCCGTCTGACTGGTTGGAAAATAGACATTAAAGACAAAGCTAAGTATGACTATGCAGCAGAGGATACCAAATTTGCAGCCGTCAGAACAAAATATCAATCAGAGGAATCAGAAGAAGACGACCCGGATTTTGAAGAAGAATTCGAGGATGAAAATCAGAACGAATTAGAAGAGGAAGATAGTTTTGACAATAACGATGATGAATAATTGATTAATTTTCTAAAGTTTTGATAGTGTAAGATTGTAGTCTCAGTCTTAAAAGCTACTTAGTATAAGTAAAAAATAGTCATAATAAACTTATTTTTACTTCCATTATCCTGGACTGAGATCGCAAAGAACCGATGAAACCAAATTATCGGCGCTGTATTAGCTGCCGGAAAGTAAGCTCAAAAGATCAGTTTTGGCGGATTGTCCGCGTCTTTCCATCGGGAAAGGTACAATTGGATCAGGGCATGGGGCGTTCTGCCTACATTTGTCCAGAAACGAGTTGCTTACAAGCGGCTCAAAAAAAAAATCGACTAGGGCGATCGCTACATGCATCAGTGCCAGAAGCACTGTACCAAAGCTTGTCGCAACGTCTAGCGCGCAGTAATACCCAAAACCAAATTTAGTTGGAACAACTTTGTGACGTAATCATTAGAGGAATTGTGTCAAAAGCCGAAGTCGCGCTTTCATCACACTCTCTGTCGATCGTTAAGGTTAGTGCCAAAATAGTAAATGAGTGTAAAAGGCATTCGGCTCTCCAATAACGAGGGGCGAGGCAACATTCCCAGAACAAAATGTCATCGATTGTGTTGTGGAAGACTCAGAATCAACAAAACAAGAAACTACAAAATGGCAACCTGGTAGCGCTCAGGCGCAGTTCGGCGTCAAGGATTCCTATAAAAATCTTTTATTTAAGAAATTTTTATGGGTATCCCTCAACCATCATTACTGGTGGGGATGCCATTATTAAACCGAAACATCTCTCTTTCCTGATTGGAGGCACCGGCAAAAACTGAACGGCAGTCTAAAAACAGTAATCCAAGGATGGAGATGTCGCACTCCCAGGCAACCATCCGCTAAAACTGTAAATTAAAGGGGAAGAGTGGATGAACAACGGCAAAGTTAGAATTTATGAATTATCAAAGGAATTGAATTTGGATAACAAAGAGCTACTAGCAATTTGCGACCAGCTCGATATTGCGGTCAAAAGTCATAGCAGCACGATTTCAGAATCCGAGGCAGAAAACATCCGAGCGGCAGCAGAAAAGCTTGCAGCCACGAATGTGTCAGCCAAAAAGGAACTAGGTACAACCAGCCATAAACCAAATTCACCACCCAACGGCGGACCTTCGCGACCTGCTGCACCCCACAAACAGCAAATTTTGGAAATACGCAAACCCAAAATATTGAGAAATACTACACCTAACGCCCCAGAGGCGTCACTTGCTAACAATACCCAAGCTGCCTTGTCTGAAGCTAATCCTCCCTCTCCGCCACGGCCTTTCGCTACACCAGTCTCACCCCAAAAACCGGCAGCACCAACTCGACCTGTGCCCCGGACTCAATCTGAGACTCAAGAGCAACCTTCGATCGCTAACTTGGAACAAACGCCTAATCCAAGTCCGGCACCGGAAAAAATAGCATCCCAAAAACCGGAAAAAATAGTTCCACCCAGACCAAAATCGGAAAAACCGATCAAACCACAACTAGTTGCTCCTCCAGCCAGACCTGCGGCAGAAGAAGCCCAGGTGGTAGATGAACCACCAGTATCTCAGGCAGATAAACCGATCCTCAAGCGCGACCAACGGCAACGACCCACAGAAGGCGATCGCGAACAAATTAAGCCGAGAGTCGCTAAACTGCCAACAGACCAGTCTCCACCAAGTGCGCCACAAAGGACAAGTCGTCCCACGCCTGCACCCAGCAGACCAGAGCAGAGAGGTAATAGACCATCTGCACCATCACAACTGGGAGAGGGACAAAGACCCAGACCGGCACGTCCAGGTGAAGCAGTAGCAGCCGCAATGCCGATTGCTACTCCCCCCAGACAGATGTCAGGCATAGCGGGCAAATCTCAAGGATTGGGTGATGAACCAGTCACACCGGATCTCCTCGATTTGAAACGCCCAAGTCCGCCTCGACCGACCAAAGGGGGTAAAAAGTGGGTAGAAGAGGAAATAATTGACGAGGTTAAAGAGAAGGCAAAAGCTGGCGTCAAAGGTAAGCGAATCAAGCCGATACTGGATGATGAGTTTGAAGAAGATTTGCTCGATGATGACGATATAGATTCACCAGCCACAGTCCAAGTCAGCCTTTCTATCGCTCGTCCTCCCAAACCCAAAGCGACTCGACCTGTACAGATACCAGGTGCAACCCTTGCTAGCGCCCCAACTGCAAGAGCCAGAAAGTCTGGTTCCAGGTCTGGTTCCAAGTCTGGTTCTGGGCGCGACAATCACCAAAACCGTCGCCAAGAAGCCGAGACAAAGCGCGATCGCCCCGAAAAAGTGACGATCACAGGGCCGTTGACTGTGCAAGAACTGGCTGACGTATTAGCCGTTCCCGATACAGAGATTGTAAAAATCCTGTTCCTTAAAGGTATGGCGGTGAGTATCACTCAAAATCTGGATATTCCCACAATTACCCTGGTAGGAAAAGAACTAGAAATAGAAGTCGAAACCGCCGAACGAGAAGCAGAAGCTCGGAAAATTACGGAAATGGTCGGTGCAGAAGACCTAGAATATCTCCACCGCCGTCCGCCTGTTGTGACAATCATGGGTCACGTAGACCATGGTAAAACAACCCTGCTCGACTCAATCCGCAAAACCAAAGTGGCTGCGGGCGAAGCTGGCGGGATCACTCAACACATCGGTGCATACCATGTGGATGTCGAACATGAGGGGAAACCACAGCAGATAGTCTTCTTGGATACTCCTGGTCACGAAGCCTTTACAGCTATGCGGGCCAGAGGAGCGCGGGTAACAGATATTGCCGTCTTAGTAGTCGCTGCTGATGATGGTGTCCGTCCCCAAACCATTGAAGCCATTAGCCACGCCCAAGCTGCTGGAGTGCCAATTGTTGTTGCGATTAACAAAATTGACAAAGAAGGGGCACAGCCAGAACGCGTTAAACAAGAACTCACTCAGTATGGTCTGACCTCAGAAGACTGGGGCGGTGAGACAATCATGGTTCCCGTGAGCGCCATCAGAGGTGAAAATCTGGATACGCTCTTAGAGATGATTCTCTTAGTAGCAGAGGTTGCAGAACTATCTGCCAACCCAGATCGTACCGCCAAAGGAACTGTCATTGAAGCACATCTGGATAAAGCTAAAGGAGCAGTTGCTACCCTGCTAATTCAGAATGGTACCCTGCATGTGGGAGATATCTTAGTAGCTGGCTCGGCCTTTGGTAAAGTCCGGGCGATGGTAGATGACAGAGGCAAGAGAGTAGACATTGCTTCTCCTTCCTTTGCTGTCGAGGTACTAGGTTTAAGTGATGTGCCGGCAGCCGGCGACGAGTTTGAGGTCTTCCAAAACGAGAAAGAAGCCAGAGCACTCGCTAGCGATCGCGCGGACAGACAACGCCTATCCCGTTTGTTACAGGGTCGTGTTACTCTTACAACCTTGTCTGCTCAAGCACAAGAAGGCGAGTTGAAAGAACTCAACTTGATCTTGAAGGGAGACGTACAAGGTTCCGTGGAAGCCATTGTAGGAGCGCTCAAGCAAATCCCGCAAAACGAAGTCCAAATTCGGATGCTGTTGGCTACTGCTGGGGAAATCACCGAGACAGATATTGACTTAGCAGCTGCCAGTAACGCTGTAATTATTGGCTTCAATACCACCTTCGCTAGTGGTGCCAGACAAGCTGCCGATGAAGCGGGTGTAGATGTTCGTGAATACAACGTAATCTACAAACTCCTAGAAGATATCCAAGATGCCTTGGAAGGTCTTTTGGAACCAGAGTTGGTGGAAGAACCCTTGGGTCAAACCGAAGTCCGTGCCGTCTTCCCAGTCGGTCGCGGTGCTGTTGCCGGTTGCTATGTTCAATCTGGCAAGCTAGTTCGCAACTGTAAAGTCAGGGTGCGACGCGGCGGTAAGGTGATTTATGAAGGCGTTCTTGACTCCCTAAAACGGATGAAAGAAGATAGCCGTGAAGTCAACGCCGGTTATGAATGCGGTGTCGGCATCGATAAATTCAATGATTGGGTTGATGGTGATATCATCGAAGCCTATCAAATGGTTACGAAGCGCCGCACTCTCACCTTAACGAGATAGTGTTGAGGGTAAAATGGTTAGAAGTTAGGAGTGATAAATTAGGAGTTAGGAGTTAAAGACTGCTAATTCCTAACTCCTAAGTCTTAACTCACAACTTTTTATAATATGCATTCATTTCGCTCTGAACCTATTTTGTGGATTCACGTCGCTGGATTAGCGACGTTGCCTGTTTTTTTAGTACTCTGCTTATTGTTCTTGTCTGTAGGCGAGCCATTCTTACCAGTCTGGATGGAGCTATTCTTAGTTGCCGCTATTGGTGTTCTCCCCCTGCTATGGATGCAGTTGCGTCGCCCTTTTTATATATTTGCTCTTTTAGGAATAGCCCAAAAACCAGAAAATCTGACTGAGCGGCAGCGAAAAATTCTCTGTTTAATTAATACAAAGGTAAATCGTATTCTGGCATTGGTGGCAGCAGCCTTGTCGGTTTGGATACTGTGGTATCTTTACCAAATTGCCCCATTAGTAGCAGATTCAGCTAAATTTCTCCCACAATGGCGCAGTCTTGCACTAGTGCTGGCGGGATTAGCATTTTTGGGTGGCAATCTATTTTTACAAGTACCTGTGAGTGTAATGCGAGTTTTGGTGACTAATGACACAGAATTTGCTGGCATAGAACCATTATCTTTAGAAAAGATTAAGCAAGATTTCACAATTTTAGGAGTGCGAGTTAATCAAATCGTGCCTCGATTATTACAATCCTTGTTTAAGATAAATACAGATTCGTAGCAGCCCGTAAAGTATATTATTTAACTTTAAAGGGCTATAAATAAGTATCAAAAGATGCAGGGGTGCAGAGGAGCAGGGAGAAGAAGGAGTGAGGGAGTGAGGGGACAAGGAGAGAAACAAAACTCCTAACTCTTAACTCCTAACTCAGCACCCAGCACTCCTAACGCCCAATGCCCCATTGCCAATATCCAGTTACCGTTGAAGAATAACGAAGGAATGAGGAACTATGGCTCAAATTCCAGCTTCTAGCGATCGCCAATTTTCTGCCGATACTGAAATTTGGTATAGCCTCAAATGTGCGATCTCCACTAGTTCCGGTTTTCAACGCTGGCAATTAGAACGCGATGCTCAATTAGAGGGAATTCGCTTGGAACATCAGGTACAACGGTATTTAAGAGAAACTTTAGAAACTTTAGCTTACTAAAGACCAAATAAATCTTCTAGGTTTGTTTGCAAACGACGGAGTTGACGGTATGCACCCTGCAAGCGATCGCCATCAACTTCCACTTCATTTGTGGGATAATTCTTAATAATTTCAATCAGCGACACTTGCCCGTCTTGATTCGCAGCAAGTACCAAAGCGGCTCGTAAAGCTTGCCGATTTGCGCTTTGAGACGGTGTAGAAATAACTTGACTAACTTGATCCAAAATAATATTACCAATCTGGCTATTGAGCACTTTATCTAAAAATTCAGCATTTACCTTTATTGGCTGTGTTAAATACTGACGAATGGCTTTGGGGTCTTGTTGCGCCAAAGCTACATTGACTTTTAGTAAACCTGAGAGTTCACCTGTTTCGGCAAAGGTGGATATTTCTTCTACAGAAAGTGATTCACGGAAAATACCATACTTCAGGACTACTCGTTCTGCCGCAAAGGCAGGAGTGGACAAAAACAGAATCCAGATAATGCTTACTAAAACTAAGACGCGACGCAGCCATAAAAAATTAAAATGCATTTCTCTCGATTTCCAATAAGTTTGCTTTTTTTCTGATGATATTCCAGCAGAAGTAGTTGCAGCATCTAGCTTTAGGGAATACTAAAAAATCGCTTCATCCCCATAGTGCCCCTAAGAAAATTTTCTGAATAACACAATATAACTAATGTATAAGTTCTGTAACCTCTCTAAGGAATTTAGCTGAATCAGTGCTAATCATCCAGTATAGTTTTGCATGGGTTTTAGAGCAGCTACAACGCTGTTATCTTTAACCTTGTTCGACATACCGTAATTCAGCACATCACAGACTCAAAAAATGAAATATCGGGGTTTTAACATTACTCTTGCGAAAAATTTTCGCCTTCTTTCCAGCAGTCATCTGAGATACACTTTGCGCGTAGGAGCCGGACTAACGGCAATGCTTGTTGTTTCTAGTGGAGCAATACTACTATCTAATCAGGTTAATGCTGATACCACTCCTCCAGAAAATATCGCCCCAACTCGCACAGCCCAAGCTCCTGCAACTGCCGCAGCGATTTACGTTAATCCAGCAACTGGTGCAGATAGGGCTGGTGCTGGTGCCACCTCGGCAGCACCCTACAAAAGCATAAGTTTCGCTCTCAGTCAAGCCCAAGCAGGTGCAGTTATTCAATTAGCACCTGGTAACTATAACCAAGAAAGTGGTGAAACCTTCCCGCTTTTACTTAAACCAGGGGTGACACTGCGGGGTGATGAAGCTACTAAAGGTCAAGCGATATTGATTACAGGTGGAGGCTTCTACACTAGCCGCACTTTTGCCAGACAAGATATTACCATCCTGGCCGAGCAAGATACCACGATCGCTGGTGTCAGCGTCACCAACCCAAATAGCCGGGGTACGGCTGTGTGGGTGGAGTCAACTAATCCCACTATCAAAAACAATACTTTTACTAACAGTGTCAGAGAAGGTGTTTTTGTCACGGGTACAGGCAATCCCAAAATTGAAAGTAACCTCTTTGTACAAAACAAAGGCAATGGGATTTCAGTTGCTAGAGCTGCTCAAGGAGAAATTCGGAGTAACTTATTTCAGGATACTGGTTTTGGTCTGGCGATCGGTGGCACTTCCACACCTCTAGTTGTAGAAAACCAAATTATCGAAAACCAAGACGGTCTTTTTATCTCAGAGTCAGCGAAGCCCGTATTGCGTAAAAATGTCATTCAAAATAATAAGCGGGATGGAGTAGTAGCAACTGTCAACGCTTCACCCGACCTTGGCACCAACGAAAATCCTGGTGGCAATCTTATCCGCAATAACACTCGTTATGATGTGAACAACGCCACCAAAACCAGTAAAATTGTCGCTGTTGGCAACGATATCGATCAGAAAAAGATTTTTGGCTCAGTAGATTTTGTTGCCGCCAGTGTTGATGTACCGCCTGGAGGGGCTATTGCCTTTAAAGATCTACCAGCAAATTACTGGGCAAAAAGCTACATCGAAGCTTTAGCTTCTCAAAATATTATTGCTGGTTTTCCTGATGGCAGCTTTAAACCCAATGAACCTGTAACCCGCGCTCAATTCGCCACTATTGTCACTAAAGCTTTAACGCCAGCAGTTAAACGCCCAGCAATTAAATTTAAGGATGTAGCAAGCAATTTCTGGGCTTACGCTGCCATTCAATCTGCTTACCAGAGTCAATTTGTTTCTGGTTATCCCGATGGCACTTTTAAGCCACAGCAGCAAATTCCGAGAGTGCAGGCGTTAGTTTCTTTAGCTAATGGTTTGGGCTTAACTGCAAGTAATCAAAATGTCGTTTCCTTTTACACCGATGCTGCTCAGATTCCTAATTATGCGATCGCACCAGTTGCCGCCGCAACTGCACGGCAACTAGTAATCAACTATCCTACAGCCAAGCAACTTAATCCTAATCGTGAAGCGACTAGAGCCGAAGTTGCTGCCTTTGTTTATCAGGCACTTGTCAATGCTGGACGTGCCCAACCAATTCCTTCATCTTATTTGGTAACAGTTCAGTAAATGTCTAGTTAGCAAATTGGAAGCGCCAGACTGATAAATTATCAGTCTGGCGCTTTCAATATAGTGGTTTTTTAATTTTAGGGTTTTTGAATCATAAAATTTGGGGTCTTTAAATATAGCTGACCCCTTTGAATGTGATTGGGTTTATGGTCAGGGTCTTTATATTGGCTGACCCCGTTTCAATGATTTCTATTTTCACAGAAATTTTTGCTTTTTGGGATTTCCTAATAATTTTTTTACTTTTTCTTTCTGGATATTTTAATCTTCATAAAAGCATTAATAAATTTGAAGAAAAGATATATCAAAAGAAAGTAGTCAAAAATTAACTCACTCAGATTTCTCTCTTCAGGAATTAGGATTTTTACCCGAATTGGGGCGTTGTTGCCGACGCTGTTCCCAGCGCCAAAGGAAAACCATTAAAGCAACTATTCCTACTTGGAGAGCTAAATTAGGCAAAGCGCTCTCAACATCGCGTCCGGCAAGCACTTGGAAGAAAAAGACGAATGCACCGAGTGAACCAGAAGCAGCGAAAGCAATGTAAAAAAATTGTCGTAAACCGCGAAAAGGAGCAGCTATTTCTGCTTTCAGGCTGGCATACTGTTCAGGATTAAGACGATTTTTGGAATTTTGATCTACCATGATTAAATCATGTTATACTCTTAGATTGTGTACGCCGATGTGGCTCAGTGGTAGAGCAGCTGATTCGTAATCAGCAGGCCGTGGGTTCAAATCCCATCATCGGCTTTGATGAAAGTATTCCTCAATATTTAGAGTTTGACATAAATCAAGTATTTAGCGATCGCCTTCGTGGATAGAGAGAACTAAAAACTGTTATGAATGCATAAAGCAAGCAATACAGGCAAGGCTAGGAGAATCTAAATAATGCAGGCTGATAGCATTTCATAGCAAAGGTTACTTCAAAAAATTCGCCACCTACCTCCCGAAAAAGTAGACGTAGGTTGGGTGGAGCGCAGCGCAACCCAACATATATCAGGATGTTGGCTTTAGCAAAGCCTCCAACGCCACTTGCTACAACGCGGGAAACCCGTGCAACGCAGTGGCTCCCAACCTACAATTTTTTTGCAACATTTTAGCCTTGCCACGCCACTACAGTACTGATTTAACACCCCTACTCCCATTTTCAAGGCAGGTGGATTATTGCAGCAATGGAGTTGTGCCATTACCGTTAGTTGAGGCATTGGCAATTGCAGCTTGAGTAGGTTGAGTAGTAAGAACCGCTACAAGTGGAGTAACTTTTGAACTAGATTGTTTACTTCGTTTGCGATTAGAGCCGCCAGCCTTAGAATACTCTATACTGTTTCTGCCGTAGACACTTGCAACTCCACTTAGCATTCGTTCAGACATTTCGGAGAGAGCTTTATCCATCTGGGTTACTGTTTTACGCGATTCTTCCAGATTGGACACCAGCGTATTATTCGCTTCTACCATCGCACGGGTAGTATTGATTAAGTGGTTGTAGGCTTCAATAGTTAACCCATGTCCTAAATCCAGATTTTCATCAATAGATTTAAGCAAGGCGAGACGAAGTTGGGCTTTATCAACAGCAGCAGAACCACGAGTTTTTAAAGACATAACACATCCTTTTTTAATAATTCCTTTTTCAAGATAGTGGAGTACCCTTTTGCCTGAGATGGGTAGTTTTGTGGATTTATTTCATTAGAAGTTCAACGAAATAATTACGAGTTTGACTGTGTTTTTACTCATTTTTCATATCGATTTGTTGTTTGAGAATAAGTGCAATCAGCAACAGTAATGACAAAATCTATAAATGCATACGCCGAAATAGCAAATGAGTACGCCGAAATAGCAAATGAGTATCCCGAAATAGCAAATGAGTACGCCAAAATAACAAATGAGTAGTCCGAAATAACAAATGAGTAGTCCGAAATAACAAATGCGTACTCCGAAATAACAAATGCGTTGGCATAGCCCAACCCAGGCATCGCTAAATTAACTTTTGATTATGAAAGTAAAATGAAATTATCCTCCACCGGAGCTACATCATGGTTGTGCCAGAACTTGAACAACAACTCCTTCAGCTTTCACCAGACGATAAATTGTATATTATCCAACTCCTGGCACAAAGCCTGACTACAGACAATAACAACACTCAGCCTGTGCAAACAAGCAAAATATCAGAATTATTCCGTCAATCCCCCGTGGCTGAATTACCCGAAGAATTTGACCTAACTCGATTACTAAAAACCCTCATTGAGTCCCTACAACCAGCAACTCCAATCGAAATAACAGAATATCCCTTGCCTCAATTTTATGGATGTATCCAAGATGAAACCTTCTTCCGTCATCCCCAAGGAAAACAACCAGAACGCGAACCAATCCTGTGAAATTCTTGCTCGATACTAACACCTGCATTATCTATATGCGGGGTAAAAATTCCACTTTAAAACAGAAACTAGAATCCACTGCTACTAAAGATATTGCTGTTTGCTCAATCATCAAAGCTGAACTATTTTATGGTGCAATGAAAAGTGCCAATCTACAACGGAATCTTACTTTACAACAACAATTTTTAGCCCAATTTAGATCGCTACCCTTTGACGATTTAGCAGCAATGACATTTGGAACAATTCGCTCTCAACTAGAAGCATTAGGTACTCCCATTGGCGCGTATGACTTACAAATTGCCGCCATCACCCTGACAAATAACTTAACCCTTGTTACCCATAACACTAGAGAATTCCAACGCATTAAGAAGTTGTTGATTGAGGATTGGGAGATATAGCGATCGCCAAAATAATAACTGCGTTGGCGTAGCCCAACCCAGGCATCGCCAAAATAATAACTGCGTTGACATAGCCCAACCCAGGCATCACCAAAATTACAATTGCATTCTCCAAATCGATAAATGCGTTGGAGTAGCCCAACTCAGGCATCACCAAAATCACAAACGATAAATTGAAACTGCTACGGGGCGATCGCTTAAAATAAAGCAAGTAATGAAAAGTCAATTCATTGAGCTTCAGCAAATGCCTTCCTACTTGGTCAATTTACCTGTTCAACTACAGCAAGAGATAGAGCAATGGGCAATTAGTCAAGGAATTTCCCTCGCTCAATTTATTTTGTGGGCAGTAGCAGAAAAAGTTGCCTCTCTTCGCCATCAACTGAACGACCCCTCCTTTCCCTTGATTAGCTATCGCATTGGAAGCAGTGGCAAAAAAGTTCCCGTTGTTAGTGGTACAGGAATTCGAGTGCAAACTCTAGCGATTGCTACTCATCAGTGGGGCTGGTGTTGCGGGCAAATTGTCCAACAGTATGGTATTACGGAAGCTCAGATCAATGAGGCACTGGGTTTTTACACTGCCCATCGTACCGAGATTGATGAAGCGATCGCTCCTTTTCTCACCTGAAACTGCTACTTGCATCCCTACAAAAGCTTTGCCAATTGCCAATCCCTTCAGGGGAGAATTGTTTTTACATAAGAATAAGCAAGTATTTTTTCATCCACGCTTACTAAAGGAACATCATAGATTCTTGCTGTTGAAACGATAATTCTATCGGCTGGATCTTTATGAAAATTTCCTGGAAGCGAGTAGCAATCAATGGCAATTTGGGGAGTGATTGACAGAAGAACTACCCCCTCTTGTGCCAAAGCAATATTAAACGATTCTTCAATGGGACAGGGAAGAATTAGCCTATTTTAGGTAACAAGTCTGCTAATCTCTAACAAACTTATCGAGCAAACACCTAAACCATGAGGTCTTTCACTATTTATGGACTCATTGTGCCTATCTGTTAATCTAGAATCATTGTGATTCCACCAAACCCAAATATGAGTATCAAGAATAATCAAAAATCATTCACCTCAAAATTCTGATTTATTTCCCAATCATCAGGAGAAATAACGGGTTCATTCGGATCTGCCAAATAAGCATAGGGTTGCATTTCTCTGAGAGGATTAACGGCAAATTTGGTTTGATGTTCAGAAGAAGAGGTAATTTTAGAAACCTTTTCGGCGATAGTTTCTCTCAAGATAGAAGAAGCTAATTCTTCAACGGAAATTTGTTGTAAAGCTGCTGCTTTAATTAGAGATTCTTGAATTTCTTGACTGATGTAAATGTTCGTACCAATCATTTTTTCCTCTGCCTACTTTTTTACATGATACCAAACATCATCAGTGCAGTTACTTTTTAATATCGCATTCTCTTGTTACCTGAAACTGCCATTCAATCGGGTGACAAGGTGCTTCAACCGGAAAATTCTTGGGTAGGGCTACGCCAACGCCTTCATCAACAATTAAGCCATCGCATCTTTTGGAAATCAAGCGATAAGCCTAACGGCATAGCTTCGCTTACCGCAAAATCAGTATATTGTCTGTTCACAAGTAAAAAACACTCATCTACAAAGTTCTTTCATTGTCAGAAACACATCCATTTGTGATGAAATTCTACACTTTTCTGGAATTTAGGGTGTTGGTGTTGAATTCTTCTTATGATCTAGTTGCGTCTCACACCCTTATCCATGAACGAACAGCGTCAGCAAGCTTATCTCAACCTCATTCAACGCCTGTTAAATTGCCGTACTAACGATGAATTCCAAGAAACTTTGGCAGCAAACCAAGAATTAGTAGATATTGGCTTCTTGCAGACAATAAAAGCAGTAGCACAGTGGTTTTCACAGCAAGCGGATGAGACGACAGCAAATTGGTTGCAAAGCTTGGCAATGCAACTAGGGAAAGCGTTGAATCTAGATAATAAAGCAGATTTACAATCTCTCAGTGAGGAGGAGATACAGACATATTACCAATTCTTGATGGAGGTGCTACAAGCAACCGTAAACAGTAAAGGTAATTCTCAGGTAATTTACTCCTTGCTGGCCAAGAATACAGACAAACTCGACGGAGCATTTGCAGAACTATTGCGCCGTTGGGCAACAAATACCCTAGCCGAA
The DNA here is from genome assembly GCF_034531215.2 of Nostoc sp. ChiSLP03a. Classification (NCBI taxonomy): domain Bacteria; kingdom Bacillati; phylum Cyanobacteriota; class Cyanophyceae; order Nostocales; family Nostocaceae; genus Nostoc; species Nostoc sp. ChiSLP03a. The sequence continues at coordinate 9,016 of NZ_JAVRBQ020000193.1, read as the reverse complement.
GCGGAAACAGATACAGCAACATTCATCGCCGCAGACATTAGTAATTTTAGCAATCTGATTCAGCAATTTCCTTTGGGTAGCAAAGCCAACAACATCGAAATTGCTATTACTGGTTATGGAATCGCGCTAACTGTATATAAACGCAGTGCCTTTCCTGTAGATTGGGCTGGAACGCAAAATAATCTGGGGAATGCTTACCGTAAAAGAATATTAGGAGAAACAGCGGAGAATCTGGAAAAAGCGATCGCTGCATATGAATTGGCCTTGGAAGTCAGAACCCGCAGTGCTTTTCCTGTTGATTGGGCAATGACACAAATTAATCTGGGGAATGCTTATTTATACAGAATATTAGGAGAAAAAGCGGAGAATCTGGAAAAGGCGATCGCTGCATATGAATTGTCTCTGGAAGTCAGAACCCGCAGTGCCTTTCCTGTTGATTGGGCAATGACGCAAAATAATCTGGGAAATGTTTACTCTGAGAGAATATTAGGGAACAGAGCGGAGAATCTGGAAAAGGCGATCGCTGCATATGAATTGGCTCTGGAAGTCAGAACCCGTAGTGCTTTTCCTGTACAATGGGCAATGACGCAAACTAATCTGGGGAATGCTTACGTTAACAGAATATTAGGAGAAAAAGCGGAGAATCTGGAAAAAGCGATCGCCGCATACGGATTGGCTCTGGAAGTCAGAACCCGCAGTGCCTTTCCTGTAGATTGGGCAATGACGCAAAATAATCTGGGGAATGCTTGCCTTAGTAGAATATTAGGAGAAAAAGCGGAGAATCTGGAAAAAGCGATCGCTTGTTATACTGCTGCTTTAACTGTCTACACCAGAGAAGCTTTGCCTGTTGATTGGGCAATGACGCAACATAATCTCGCAAATGCCTACAGCAATAGAATTAAAGGAGACAGGACAGATAACATCGAAAAAGCGATCGCTTGTTATGCTGCTGCTTTAACTGTCAGAACCAGAGAAGCTTTGCCTGTTGATTGGGCAATGACGCAACATAATCTCGCAAATACTTACACGGAGAGAATTAAAGGAGACAAGGCAGATAACATTGAACAGGCGATCGCGGCTGCTACTGCTGCTTTAACTGTCAGAACCAGAGAAACTTTGCCTCAAGATTGGGCAGCAACACAAAATAATTTGGCTGCTGCCTATAGGGAAAGAATTAAAGGAGACAAGGCAGATAACATCGAACAGGCGATCGCTGCTTATACTGCTGCTTTAACTGTCAGAACCAGAGAAACTTTGCCTCAAGATTGGGCAGCAACGCAAAACAATCTCGCTGCTGCCTACTTTAAGAGAATTAAAGGAGACAAGACAGAGAACATCGAAAATGCGATCGCTGCTTATACTGCTGCTTTAACTGTCTACACCAGAGAAGCTTTGCCTAAAGATGGGGCAGAGATTTTATTCAACCTGGGAATTACTTATCAAGACGCAGCTCAGTTTACCTTAGCGTACAATACTTTTGAGTCTGCCATTGCCACTATAGAATCTTTACGGGAAGAAATAGTATCTGGGGAGGAAAGCAAACGTAAGCAAGCTGAACGCTTTAACAAAGTTTATAGCAAAATGGTAGAAGTTTGCTTGCAATTAAATAAGATTACCGAAGCAATTGAATATGTTGAACGTAGTAAAACCCGCAATTTAGTTGAACAGATCCTCGAACGTGACTCTAAAACCATTTTCCCTTCAGAAGTATTCACTCAATTAGAAGAATACAGAGATGAAATAGCCGTAGGACAATATAAAATCCAAAATGGCAAAGCTGAAAACCCAAAAGTCCTTGCACAACATCTTCAACAATTGCGACAGCAGCGTAATGAATTACAAAACCAATACTTACCTGTTGGTTATGGTTTCAAATTTGAATCATTCCAGAATACTTTGGATGAGCGTACAGCCATTATTGAGTGGTATATTCTCGACGACAAAATTCTGGTTTTTATTGTCACAAAAACAAGAGAGGTAACAGTTTGGAAATCTCAATCAGAAGATTTAAAAGCTTTGATTAATTGGGTAAATAAATATTTACAAAACTACTATAATCAAAAACGCCAATGGCTTAATAGCTTAGGAGAATCACTAAAAGAATTAGCCTCAATTCTGCACGTAGATGAAATATTAAACCAGATACCAAAGCACTGCAATAGACTCATCCTAATTCCCCATCAAATCCTGCATTTATTCCCCCTTCATGCAATTCCTGTAAACCAAAATCCTGAAAATTCGTCTTGTCTTCTGGATTTATTTGCTAGTGGTGTCAGCTATGCACCCAGTTGTCAACTACTGCAACAAGTACAACAGCGCAAACGTCCTGATTTTCAATCTCTATTTGCGATTCAAAACCCCACAGGCGATTTAAACTATACAGATTTAGAAGTACAAGTTATTCAAAGCTACTTTAATACTTACAACGTCCTGAAAAAAACAGCAGCAACACTCACAGCAATTAATAATTCCGACTTAAATACTTATCACTGCGCCCACTTTAGCTGTCACGGGTATTTTAACTTAATGAATCCCGGTAAATCAGCCTTAATTTTGGCAAATGCACCCATCACAGACACACCAACAAAACCTGACTCCGAACGTTATCTGAATCTACGAGCAGGGGAAACCCACGATTTAGACAAATGTCTTATCCTAGATAAAATCTTCAGTCTCAAATTAGAAAAATGTCGCCTCGTCACCCTTTCCGCCTGCGAAACTGGATTGATTGATTTTCAAAATACCAGTGATGAATATATTGGTTTACCTAGCGGTTTTCTATTAGCTGGAAGTAAAGCTGTAGTCAGTAGTTTGTGGACTGTCAGCGATTTATCTACAGCGTTTTTGATGATGAAATTTTATGAAAACCTACAAATAATAAATAGTGTCTCATTAGCACTCAATCAAGCACAGCAGTGGTTACGAAATTTAACAACAGAAGAATTTGAAGCACTATTAGTTAAATATCAGCCACAAATTGAAGAAATTTTTGCTCAACTTGAAGAAGATGACCAAATACTTGCTGAGGAACATTTATTGCAAACTAGGCATCGTCAGCCATATCCTTTTAAAAATCCTTTCTATTGGGCAGCTTTCACCGCCACAGGAGTTTAAGATTCAGAATCGGTAACTTGGCAAAATTTTTTCACCCCAATTTTAAACGCATAAATGGCAACTACACTTGCTAACCCTGGAGGAATAGCAGCACTCATTGCCAAGGGTTCTATAACAAGAGGTATTATCCCTGCTGCCAATTCGTCTCTAAACTCTTGTTGGCAGATTATCTTGCGGGATTTTTCTAACAACTCGTCCAAAATATTTGATTTTCTGGATGGTTCATAACCAGCCCTAATTGCTAATATTTTAGCTGCTGTCTCCAAATTTCCATTGCGCTGCTCAATTAGATCAATAACAGCACGGACTTCTGGATTATACTCGAATTGGCTGCGAAACTGACTAATTTCCTCTGGTGTAACGGTAATCATTTAAATAAAGACACTAAGCATTCAGTGATTATACATCTAACGTCTAATCTAAAGATGTGGCGATGTCTATGACAAGCTCGCCTACGCGCTTACACGACATCAACAGTAGGAATAGTCTTGCTGTGCGATGTCTACGACGGGCTACGCCTACGCACATTTTCGACAACCAGAAAAATTCACGCTATTTTAGGTTGATATGCGATCGCTCCTTCAAATCAAAACCTCGAATTATTCCTCAAACTCCGTTTCGCAGAAAGCTTTTAACAAATCGATACAATTAGCGATCGCTCCTAAATGAGCAATTTCATAACCGTGGGTATTTTGTGTCGGAAACGCCAAACACGCAGCACGCCCAACATGACCAAATTTCATCGCAATTGAAGCATCACTGCCAAATCCACTCAGAGTTGTAAATTGTATCGGCATATCGAGTTGCTTGGCACTATGGCGTAATTGGCCATTTAGTCCCTCATCATATATTCCATAGGCATCTTGAGATAAAAGTACAGGACTTTTACCATCTTTAACAGGATATTCCTCAGATAAGGGACAAATTTCTAAAGCAATCAAGGCATCCAAACGCTGGTTTTGAGTGAAAAATAGTGCCCCAATTGCTCCCACTTCTTCTTTAGCTGAGGCTACTAAATAAACATCGACTACTGGCTGTTTGAGATTTTCAGCCAAAGCTAGCAGAATTGCAACAGAGGCTTTGTTATCCAGAGTGTAACCAGCAATATGATCCTTTAACCGAATTGGACGCTTCCGATGCTTGCCGATCACCATTCTAGTTCCAGGTCGAATGCCAGCTGTTTCTAATTCAGCAGATGTCAGCTTCGTTTCAATCCAGGCATTTTCCCACTTAACAGTAGTATCTTCCTGCTGCACTTTTTGGGGCGATTCGTGAGAAACATGGCGGGAACCAAAGCTGAGAATACCGCTAATGGTTTCGTTATCTCCGATTAAATCGACAACTCCTTCACCGTAAACCCACGGGAAAGAACCGCCGAGTTTGCGGACTTCAACACGACCTGCATCACCAAGACTCTTGACAATTGCACCAATTTCGTCTTTATGTGCTGTGATGGCAATCGCTCCGTCTGGATTTTTCCCTGGAATTTTTGCAATAATATTATCGGCGCGATCGCACCAAACTTCTACATCCAGCGCCGCAAATCGTTGCATTAACAACTGATTAATCTCAGCTTCTGCACCACTAGGGGAATGGTGCATGACTAATTCTTCAATAATTTCAAATAAGCGATCGTAATCCCACATCAATACAGTTAGTTTAGTTTTCGACTGTTATATGAGACAATTGTGCATCAATAACCCGATCTGCTGACCTTTTTTGTTGACGCTTCAGCACTCCTACCGCACCAAAAGCACCAAGGGCTAAAATACCCAAGTCGATCGCAGGTTCAGGAACAGACTTAGCATCAATCGCCGCCAGTGCAGCGTCTGCTACTAACTTATGAGCACCTGTTGTTGGATGTACAGAGTCAAAGAACAAATAATCGTTTGGTTGAGAACATACACTGATGATTGTCTGGAAATTCCCTACTACACAAGGGTTAGTCACATCTTTAAACCCAAACTTCCCTGGATTTGCTTGTACTTGATTAAATAAAGAAAACACATCTACAGAGATCAGATTCAAGTCAGAGTTTTTAGTAAATTTGTCTAGTTCGTCTTTTAATCTCGTGTTATGGTCATTTGTTAAGGCAGTCAAGTTGCTAGATAGACCTGTAGCGGATGCAAAAGGAATCTTGCCTAAATCAGGTAAGTTAAAGACTAAAATATTTTTTGCACCGGATGAGGCAAGTAACCCTACTGCATTTGATAAATTCTGGACTGTTTGAGTTGCATTGGTAGCTTGACCAAACACATAATCATTTGCACCTCCCCATACAGCATAAAGGGCATTTGGATCGAGCTTCTGATTGGCTTGTACAATAGGTTGCGTCAACAAGGCGACTTGCTCTAATACTCCCGGTAACGGCGCACTAGGAACAACAGCATTACCCTGACCAGAACTAGCACCACCCACAGCAAAGTTAATACCTTGATTGGGAATAGTAGGATTTAAAGTAATGTATGGAGAGGGTTTTAATCCTAGCCGATCTCCGAGGTAGTCTACCCACACTCGGTCGTTGGAAAAACGCCCTTGAAAGTAAGGCGGATCTTGGGGAATGGCTGTTGTTGGAGAGACTAAACCACTAGTAGCAGCGAAAACATTGCCAGTATCAGAAAGGCTGTCGCCAAATACATAAAATTTGTCAAAACTCGCAGCACTTACTCTGAGCGGCAACATGAAAGATAAGAAAACAAATCCTGCTGCTACAGCTTGTTTTTTCATATTTGTTTTACCTGCATTATTTTTTAGTTTGTTTAAAAGCAATCAAAAGGCGAAAGTCTGACAACTTGTCTTTACTAAGTACGTCTATTAAGTTAATTTACGTTATTTTACTTAACTATGCCTCAAAATTTCATGAAACACGGGTAAAAACGCTGAAAATACTTAGATTTACATTTTCTTGATGAAAAACAGGTCTATCACAAAAAAATGGTCAAATTTATATGTTATTGCGTGGGCATTACACACTTTTATGCTTGCGATCGACTAACTGCGACACAATGGTGCAACCCTTCCTCTTCATAGCTTTAACTTTGCTTTAATTTCAAAGCCTCAGTAGCCGATACACCCTCACCTTGACTGCCGAAATACCACAAAGCCGTAGCAGCCTCAGCACGAGTTACCGGTTTTTTGGGTTGAAACAGAGTCGTATAACCAAACACCCGGCGAATATTCGATTGTTCGCCATTCTGATAATCAGCTAACACTGCTCTTAAAGCCTTCGGGTCAATTTTCGCTACGTCTTGGAAACCCCAGGTTTGTTTAACCGCATCTAAGTTAGCAGAGGGTAAAGCTTGGCGAGTATCTAAGGGTAATTTCCACAGCAGCAACTGTTCTCGCGTTAGGGGTGCATCAGGACGAAATAAAACTACTGTAGAATCTCCAGACAAAGGACTAGGAATTAAGCCAGCTTCAGCTAATCCCTGAATTGCAGGAAAATCAGGGTCTTTTGCTGACACATCACTAAAAGCTGGTTGAGTACTTTCTGATGCCAAACGAATTTGTTTAGCTGGATTGTTGGTATATACAGCATTGTTAGCAGCAATTAGCCAACGGGCATATTCTCGATGTGTAACGATTTTACTGGGTTCAAACTGATTAGTTGTGGTAGTAGAGTTGCTCTTAGTTGTTTTTGTTTCTATAGATAAAACACCTAATGCAGCCAAGTCCTGGATATGTTGCTGCCATTCTTGTGGTGCCTTATTCAGATCGTTGAATACCTGAGATTTAGAGTTAGCTGTAGGGATTGTTTGGTTATTAGCTGTGCTTGGTGGCTGTGCTGCCAAGTTTGTCGGTGGGATTGGGCCAATGAACTGTGAATTTCCCGGTTGAGGAACGGCGTTAGCAGTTTCGTTAGGATTTGTAGTTGAAGTAGGTTGTGCTGTTGCAGTACTATTCGGTACGTAATCAATTAGTAATTCAGTGGCTGTTTGGGGTTGATTAGGTGTCGCGTTAGTAACTGATTTAGGCTGAATGGAAACCTTCAACAGCAAATCGTTGCGACGTGCCTCAAAAGTGTTTCCTGTATCATCTGTCGGCTGTTGTAAAATCTGCCAGTTATTTGTTTGAAACTGGCTGCGATAAAAACTAGCAATAACATTACTGGGGTCAGAACTTAACCAACGAGTTGAGATTTTGTTTTCTGAGCCGCTAGCAGGTGTAACTTCCTGTAGCTTGGCATTGGAATATAGTGGGATATCTTTAGGAAAATCAGCTGGTAACTGAACAGTTGATTGGTTTTGCTGTGCTTGCGGTTGGTTACTCTGAGATTCTCCAAAGACAACTGGATTGCTTTGCAGTTTCGGATCTGCCGCCAAAGATTCCTCAAGGTTTTTGGCGACTGGACTATTAGCACAGGCTGTTAACGAAGTGAGTATAACAGCCCAAATTAGAAATACAGCTGGACGTTTACAGGGAAGCACAGGAAATCACAAATTGAGTTTCAATTCCTACCCTAGCGCAGACTGTCCATTAAATGGGAATGAGGCATGGGACATGGTTATTCTCCTTTATTCCCCTGCTCTCCTCTGACTCTCTATATCACTAAAAGACACTACCGACTTACTACGTCTTCTTCCTAAATGTCTATTTTGGTGATGATGTCTCTAAAAATGAGTAAACGGTAGCAAAAGCTACCGTATTGTCTTCGTTTTACAGCCATTAGGTTTTGATAATTCCTATGCTTATTTATAGAGTTCCCTAAAATTCTGGAAAACTAACATTTTTGGGAAAAAATATAAATAAACCTGAAATCATTGCTAGATAAGAGTTTTATAATTTCAGAGTTCTTAGTCAGGACTTTAGTATTTAGATGAGAGTCACCAACTACAAACTGAGCGATACTAGATTGTGAACCAATCTTTTAGAGAGTTATCTAAATATCCAAGTTGTAGAGCAGATAACTGCTCAAAAAACAGTTTAGCTAGCAAAAGCTTGAATCTACTTCCAGATGCACTAGTTGTAACGCGATGCCTACGCCAAGCAACTGAAGTGATAGACTTAGAATAAAGTTCCCTTTAGCCTCACCCAAAGAGGGGAATAGAGCGAGTTCACTAACACTGGCTGACAATTGATTCTGAAAATTATTCATCTGACGATGATAATGTGAGTCAAGCAATAGCTGAAAAATGCCAGTGTTAAACAATTCCAGTAACTTAGCGTAAGTTCGTTATTCTTGACGATTGGGATAATAGGTAGAGCAGTCAAGTGTCGCAGCAGTTTCCTTAGTATCTCTAAATTGATTTTCTGGAGAAAGTGCTACTTGTGCTGTAGTCAAGAAATTCTTGACAGCCTCGAAAGCAGTGAGTGCTTTCTCTAAAAGTGCGTAGTTTACCGCCGTAGGCATCGCCTCTATGTTATCCAAAACTTTCCCTCAATCAACTCATCCCCTGTTATTCTTGGATAGGGCTGTGCTTCTTTTAGGAAAGCTGGAAGGTGCGCTTCGCAAGTTATAGAAATAGTACATAGTTGGCTTTGGCTGTTTTTCCCAATCCTAGTTAATGATTGGCTTGAGGCGAAAAAGACACTTCATCAAATGCACTGGCGGTTGAAAAAACCTCTACAAACTTGGTCTGAACAGTTAACACCTTCCTGATAGATTAGATACAATTAGCATCTGTGTTTTCTAAGGCGTAGGCGTAGCCCGTCGTAGACATTGCTTGCTCAAAGCGAGTATTCAAATTGACATGGTGCTAAACTAGCCGATTTGACATAGTATTAAACCTTTCATCTGCTGGCTCTGGCGAAAATTTTTGATTAATACCAATTTTTTATAAAGCTGCATAGAATTCGATCCCCCCTAGCCCACGCCAGTCGCTCATGGGGGAAACCCCCAAGACCGCGCTGGCTCCCCTTATAAAGGGGGGAACCAGAAAAACATATCAAAGTCCCCCAATTT
>NZ_JAVRBQ020000192.1:0-41286 GCF_034531215.2 Nostoc sp. ChiSLP03a | reverse complement strand
AAGCAAGATTGCTTGGATCACTTTTTGCCGGAGGTCATAACTATAAGGTTTGGGCATCAGTTTCCCAGAGGTTCTACTGGAGCTTTCATCAAGGTCTACTTCCAGTTTATGGCTTAACCGCCTTGGCGGTTGCTATATCGCTATTTTCGTTGGGAACTGCAACGATAAAGCCTCGGTAATTTGGGAGGTTATTGATAATGATGTTACCGCCATTGCCACCTAATTTGTCTGTACCTGCGTTGGTGGAGATTTGACTGTTGCGACGGAGTAAAAGTAAGTCGCTATTGATGTTGATGTTACCGCCGTTACCGGATGCAGATTCGGCGTTGAGTTTACCTTGGTTGTCTAAAATAATTTTAGGTGAGTTGATTTCGATGTCGCCTGCGGTTCCTGAACCAGTAGAACTGACAAATAAGCCACTGCTAAAGCCGATATTTTCTACCCGATCGCTAAAGTTATTAACTAGGTCATCATAATTAAAATCACTACCACTAATTATTACTTTATCAGTAGCATTGACAGTTTTTTTACCTGCATCTCCTTGCCCTGAAGTACTAGCTGTCAGTGCAGCACCATCAGTGATTTCTAAGAAATTGGTGTATAAATTAATATCGCCGCCTTTTCCTGTTGAGTCTTTGCTGGTAGCAGTCGTTAACAGGCTCCGACCCACAACATCGTTGAGGTTGGAGCCTTCAAGTGAAGTTCCACTCAGTTTTATAGAAGTGGCATTAACAGTCAAGGAACCCGCATTCCCTTTCTCTACACTGGTTGTTGAAACTGATGCTTGTGCCCCATCTTGGATAAACAACTGTCCAGTCTTAATTACCAAGTTTCCAGCATTTCCTTGACCTGTAGTCCCTGTAATTATGCCACTAGGAAACGGACCATCCTTTACGACGTTAGAGACTAAGCCTCCACTAATTCCAATTAGTTGCTCTAAGACATCGGCGGACACTCCTTGCTTTGAGGTGCCGAGGAGTTCTACAGATTCGGAGGCGTTGATAGTTAAATCTCCGCCTTTTCCCAAGCTAGAAGTACCCGATGAGATGATTCCCCCATCACTGACTATTAACTTTTTAGTAGTAATAGCCATGCCGCCCGATTTTCCAGACCCCTGTGTTCCACTAGCTAAGACGCTAGGAACGTTATTGTCTCTGCCGATGCCTTTTATTTCTACTAACTTTGAAGCATTCACAGTTAATTTTCCTCCTGGCTTCTCTCCACCAGTACCTGCTGTCACCCAAGCCCCATCACGGACAATTAATCTTTCAGTATTAATAGTTAAGTCGCCTCCTGGCCCCAAACCTGTAGTTTCATTACGCAATCCACTGGGAACTCTATCGCCTATGGTGAACAGTCCTAGTCCTTGGGGAGCATCATTAGCTGAGGTGCCATTAAGTTCTATAGAGTCTTTTACGTTCACGAATAAATTTCCGGCTCGCCCTGGGGTAGTACTCCCTGCCGATATTACTGCCCCATTAGAGACAATTAACCGCCCAGTTTCAATGGTCAGGTTTCCGGCATTTCCACTTGCAGTAGGTAGAGAAGAAATTATAAAATTTTTTAAATAAGGAGGAGCATTACGAAGATTCTGGGCAAGAAGATTCTTGACATCCAAGGAAGCGGAAAACAAGCCAATTGGAACAGGAAAATTGGAAGAATTATCGGCGGAATTAATCGGAACATTGATGTCAATTGTACCGTTTGATGAGGAACTGCCAGTTAGTTCTATTGAGTCAGAGGCTTTCACAACTAGATTCCCAGCACTACCACTAGAAGTAGTAGCAGTCGCTACTATTCCATCTTGAATAATCAATTTTCCTGTGTCAACAAGTAAATCACCGCCATTCCCCCTATCAAAAACAGCATTGTAAACAAAGCTATTTTTACCGTTAATGCTCCTTTTGCACTAAGCATAATATCTCCTGCTTGAGCGTCATCGATACCTGCAAGTAGGCTGATGCCAGCACGCAGGCTACTTCTGTCTAAAATATCTATATTCTGAGCGTGGATAGCAATACTACCGCCACCGTTAGAGGCGACATTAACTTCAGCACCATTGGTGAGCGACACATCTGCTGGCGCTATGTGAGCCGGAAAATTTAAGCTGAAATTATCATCACTGATATTGAGATCAACTGTCCCCTCTTGTGCTAATCCTCCTAACTCCACTCGCCCACCAAAGGCATTCAAGGAGCCACCATCTATTCTCACGTTGCCACCCATTAGCAGCAAACTACGATTATTTTTGACCTTTAGGTTAGCTGAGTTATTTTGAATTGGGGCAGCAATTTGATTGAAAAAAAATGCAGAAGGATTTACATTCAACAGTCCGGTTGGCAGGTTTTTAACCGGATTTGCACTGAAAATGTCACCATTAGCCAACCCGATGGCATTTGCTGTTGTTCCTACAAACGAACCGTTGAGACTCAGGCTGGCATTTGGCCCAAAGATGATCCCATTGGGATTAATCAAAAACAGGTTAGCATTTCCCAATACTCCCAGAGTTCCTAGAATTTCAGAGCCTTTATCTCCTGTAACTCGACTCAAAATGTTCTTAATGCCCATAGGATTAATGAAATAGACTCCTTCTTTTTCTCCAATATTAAATTCCTTAAAACTATGCAAAAGATTAGCTCCTCTACGGACTCCGCCATCGATCAAAATACTAGATACATCTTTGTTTAACGGAATGATACTAGGTTTAACAATAGAATTTTTAGCTAAGGTATCATCAGCTATGGGTTGGGCAAGAGCACAATTGATAGAGGCTGAGATTGCACCATCAATAATTAACAAACTCCCTAACGCCAACAACCAGTTCCAATCTTTCCAGCTAATAAACATTCAGTAAACTTAACTCCATAAAGCAACAACACCTAGTGAACTACAGATGATTAGCACTAAGGATAAATGAGGAGCTAACACTGCTGAATTACTCATGATATGTTAAGAATAATCGTGATGCGATGGTTCGTGTTACTCCATCCTGGAAGTCATTGTGCGATTAGGCACACGCCGCCCAACCTTGTTGTGTTAAGCTGGCTTTGCTTCGGTATTGGAGGAAGCGAAGAGCATTGTAATACTTAAAAACTGTTACAGTTTGACAATCTCGCCGCAAAGGAAGTCGTACATTGCATTACAAAAAAACAGAAAACTGTCCAATAGCATTAAATGGAATGTTGAATTGTGTAATGTCAATAAAATCACCCGGAACCTGTCTTAAAAAAGTAACCCCCTCCACAATACCAACTAAGTCTCCCGATAATGTAGAGATGTTTAAACTTCCGTTTATTACTTGAGTGGTGTAGTTCTGTGCTGCTCCTTCTAGCACAATCTTGTCAATGCCTGGCTCAAAGTTCTGGATTAGAGCATAATCTGTATTACCGCCACCAACGTAAAATTGTTGAGGCGTGGAGGTTAATGAAGACAATGTAGGATGGCCAAGGAGGAATACATCTTGTGCTTGGGTGCCAATTAGGGTATCAATCTGACCGACTCCTGCAACTGTTGCTCCATTTGATAAAACGTCAAAACCAAGTCCAGCAATGAGTTTGTTACCTTCACCAAAGCCAGTTACGGTGTCATTCCCGTTGGTTCCAAAAAAAAAGCCAAAGCGATCGTTCTCAAATTGTCCAAACTGTTCATACTGTTGTAATCCTGAGGTAAAAGAGCTAGCATTAACAGCCGCTGCTACATCAGGGTATGCTAGCAAGTAAGCTTGTTCATTGAACATAGCAATAGCCTCCAGATAATAATGGGAATATTAATGAAAAAATACTATTTGATCGGAGTCTGGCAGTTACTTTCATGAAGTTAGAAGTTTAGAAATATTAGAAAAAGTGCTATCTGGAGTCAATTGAGCAAGCGCACAATTCCTAGCCAAAGCACTCTAAGGAGCAAAATCCAAATCACCGGACATTGTACCCTCCACCAAATAACAGCACTAAACTTCAGTCAACTAGGAATAAAGTTATTAGCTGTTTCCTATTTCATAATAAAACTGCAATGATTATTGGGTTGCTAAAAAATTTCTTATTCTTTACAAAGTTTATAACTAAACGCAATATCTGAACTATCTCCCCTGCTCCTTGTTCCCTTGCCTCTTTTTCAACCATTTAGTCTATGTTGCATCCAAAGGAGAACTGCTATATTTATTCAGCAATTTTCTTTACGGCAGATTGCACTTGCAGCACAACTTTTTTTGATAAAGGAATATATCCAAGTTCCAAACTGGATTTTTGCCCGTCAATCACAGCCCAATTTACAAAGTTTTTTAGTGCTTGAGCTTTGACTCGATTTGGATATTGGTGATAAGTTAAAAGCCAGCTGTAAGTGACGATGGGATAAGACTGGGTACCTGTAGGATCGGTGATAAAAGCAATCAAATTATCACCTGGTAATTTTACTGCTTCTAAAGTTTGTGCTACAGATTCTGGTGTCGGCGTAATATAATTACCAGATTTATTTTCTAAAGCAGCCACAGGAAGTTTATTTTGTTTGGCATAAATGTATTCTACATAGCCAATAGCTCCTGGTATCTGTTGAATCAGGGCGGTAACACCTTCGTTACCCTTTCCACCAATTCCTACTCGCCATGCTACAGATTTACCAGCCCCAATTTTGCTTTTCCATTCTGCACTTATGGCGCTTAGGTGTTGCGTGAATACGCTTGTAGTTCCACTACCATCAGTTCGGTTTACAACTTGAATTGGTAAATCGGGCAAACTTACACCTGGATTAGCTGCACCTATTCTAGGATGATTCCAATTCTTAATTTTTCCGAGAAAGATATCTACGTAAACTTGGCGTGGTAGCCTGAGAGTGGGTGGCACATTCACTTGAGGCGACTGCCCTATAGATGGTGTCAGGTTATAAGCTAACACAATAGAACCGGCAGTTATTGGCAAAGCAATGACTCCCCGTTTTACCTTGGCTGCTTGTTCCCTTGTAATTCCCACATCACTAGCTGCAAAATCTACAGTGCCGTCGATGAGCTGTTGCACTCCAGCACTGCTTCCGATAGCTTGATAGTTAATTTCTATATTGGGATTTTGCTGGTTGTAATCTGAAAGCCAACGCTCATACAAAGGTGCGGGAAAACTTGCTCCAGTACCAACAAGGGAAACACGCTTGATGTTTTTTTGCTCGGCAGTGCAAGAAGCAATACTCAACAAGATAGTGATTAAAGGTAGAAGGCAAACCCGTCCCTGAGATTGAAGTTTGGCAGACATAGAAATTTTTTGTTCCAATGTTTAATAAATACCTCTAGTAATTTCAATGTTTGTAGGCGTGTGGGTGTAATTAGTTGTAAATAATTTTGAAACGCAAAGGGACGCAAAGGTTAACGCAAAGGTACGCAAAGTAATCTTCTGCGTCTGCGTTCCTCTGCGATTTCCTTCTTTAAGAGACGCTGCGCGAACGCTAATGCGAATGCGCCTTTTTGTGTTTAAACTTCAATCGCTGTCTCTTTCTCTTCACCTTTTGGCTGTGAACTCAGCCGATCTAAAATCTCTAAAACTTCTTGTTCAAAAGCAACTTGGGCGCGATTAGTTTTGCCACCAATATATAAGCGATCGCCTTTTTGCAATGCCCAAATTTGCGAGTGTGAAAAGTAACTCATCACCACACCCAGCATGAGCAAACCAAACCCTGTGTAAACAATTGGGATGCCTGGATCGGCTTTAATTTGTAAGCCAGTGCTACCAATAACATCCAAAATTTTCAGCTTCACGCCATTAACTTCGGTGAACATCCCCGCGCGAACTGTATCAACAAGTTTGCCAGTGGCATCATAAATTAATACCATCCCTTGCAAGTCTTTCGCTAACAAAGAGACACCCTCGCTCAAATCTGGTTTAGTCGGAACCCAGGTTCCCCAAATGCGTCCGTTACCGTTGGTGTTCAATTGCGCCATTGGCAGCTGAAAAATCGGGCTGTTGTTAAATTGGACGCGAACACCTGCAATTCCCCAATCAGTTTGATAAAAAGTTATGCCATGATAGCGTAGAGGCTCGTTGACAAAAATCTTCTTATGGTCAACTTCCTCTCCCTGATTATTCAAGACAGACATATCCGAATAAAATTGATCGATGCCACCAGATGGAGTGTAGTCAATCCAAAAACGATTGACGCGCACAGACCAATCTTTCGGGACTTGCGCTGCGGCTAAAGGCCCAGCATCGACAATATTTGTCACTTGAAATGTATCGCCACTAGCAACCATTTCCTGAGCCAAAAACCCAGTCATCGCCCCCCAAATTCCCCCTAGCAAAATAGCAACGATCCCAATATGAACAATAATTGGGCCGATGCGTCCGACTATTCCTTTGCGGGCGTAAAGAAGATTTGCTTTTTCTGGATTTGGAAAAATTTTATAGCGGTGTTTTTGTAAGATTTCGCTGAGGGAATTTAGGGAACCAGTATCTAGTTCTGCACTTAAAGCTAATTTTTGAAATTGTCGTGGTTCTTCGTAATATTTCCAGCGCTGGGCAGCTTTTAAGGCTGGTAACTGACGAGTAAATGAACAAGCAGTTAAGCTAGTGCCAAATAAGATGAGTAATGCTAGAAACCACCAAGTTCGATATACGTGGTCTAATCCAACTACTTGAATTACTTTCCAAGTTAAGAAACCAAATAAAGCTGGATGTTCTGGGTAATTGGCTTGGTAAAATGCGGGTGATTGACCTTGCTCAATAACAGTACCAGTAGAGCTAAAGATGGCAATCAATAGCAGTAGTGCGATCGCTAATTTTAAGTTAGTCAGTACGGGCAAAAGCTCTTGGCGTAAGAACTGCCCAGGTAATGCCCACCATTTTATTTCTTTGGACGCTGAATCTTCTAAAGTCATTAGGTATAAAATCTAATACAACGTATTGATATTAAAAACTGCCAAGGGGAATCCGAGAAATTAAGGAAAATACACCGAATCCTACCAATAGTGCCCCACTAACTGGGTTAATCCAGCCAGACCAGCGACGCAATTCTAGTAATTTTTTAATTGAAGCTGTAAAAGTACCCGCCAAAATCAACGGTGCTACATAACCGGCTGTATAAGAAAGTAGCAAAACAGCGCCTAAAATTAAGTCTTGTGTACTAGCAATCCAACTTAACAAGCTCGCTAAAACAGGCGTGCTACAAGGAGATGCGACTAAACCGAAAGTCAGCCCCAGCAAATAAGAACGCAATCCTGCTGGCAAGTCTGGCGAAATCCAATTGGTTTCATTCAAGGATGGAAATTGTAGAGGCAGTGCTTCTAATAAGTTCAGCCCCATGAGAATGGCGATAATGCTGACGATAATCGGCAAACCAATTCCCACTTGACCGTAGACTTTTCCAACTAAACCTGCTATTATCCCTAGCCCTGCGAGTGTAGTTGCTAAACCTAAAGCAAACCAAGTTGATTGGGCAGCTGCTTGCAAGCGGCTTTTAGCTTCATAACCACCAATGTAACCAATGGTAATTGGCAGCATCGAAAGCATACAGGGTGTAAGACTGGTAAGCAAGCCAGCAACAAAGATGATGCCAACGCTTACCCCGCTAAGGTGTGTCAGTTGGTTAGAAACAAGGCTGTTGGCAAATTGTTCTAGTTGGTAAATTTGGGTTTGCAGGTTATCAAACATGGGGAGTCTCTGAGCGGGAAATGCTTACTCTGCTTGAATTGTAGCTTAGTTATTCCGTTAACGATATAGCCAAACACGCAATAGCGACAGCAATTGTTCAGTATCTACGGGTTTGGTGATGTAATCTGATGCGCCCGCTTCAATACACTTCTCGCGATCGCCTTGCATGGCTTTAGCGGTCAGTGCAATAATCGGCAAAGATTTAAATTGCTCGTTTTGGCGGATTAAGCGTGTTGTTTCGTAACCGTCCATTTCTGGCATCATTACGTCCATCAAAACAACATCAATATCTGGTGTAGTTTCCAACAGGGTAATCCCCTCTCTGCCGTTTTCAGCGTATAAAACCTGGATTTGATAGCGCTCCAGCATACTTGTCAGCGCAAAGATATTCCGCATATCGTCGTCTACAATTAGCGCTTTTTTGCCAGCGAGTAAGTAGTCTATAGAATGCAGTTGTTCGAGTATTTCTCGTTTGGGTGCTGGTAAATTTGCTTGGACTCGGTGTAAAAATAATGCTGTTTCATCGAGGAGACGTTCGGGCGATCGCACATCTTTAATGATGATTGTTTCGGCAATTCGTCTGAGTTCCGTTTCTTGAGCTTTGCTAATTTCTCTACCTGTGTAGACAATAATTGGTAAAGTTTTACCGTGAGGTAGAAGCTTTATTTGCTCGATCAGTTCAAACCCAGTCATATCGGGTAGCCCTAAATCGAGAACGAGGCAATCAAAATGCTGGGCGCGAATAGCTTCTAAAGCTGCTGCACCAGTACCCACTGCTGTGGTAGAAACATCGCTGTTACCAATCAACTCAACAATACTCAGCCGTTGAGTGTCGTCGTCTTCGACTACTAGCAAATTTTTCACTTGGCGCTCCACAAAACCTTTAATTTTGGTCAACGCCTCGGATATTGTCTCGCTGGTTAAGGGCTTTTGCAGATATGCGATCGCACCTAATTGCAAACCGCGTTGTCTTCCTTCCTCAACGGTCATGATATGTACAGGAATGTGGCGGGTATTTGGGTCATGCTTGAGACGATCTAATACCGTCCAACCATCCATTTCTGGCAACCTGATATCTAGCAAAATGGCTGAAGGTAAGAATTGCTGCGCTAGCATCAAACCTGTAGTGCCTGTTTGGGCAGCGATCGCCTTGAATCCTTGCTGTTGTGCCATCTCTAGCAGGATACGCGCAAAATTAACGTCATCCTCAACAATTAGTAACACGCGATCGTCTACGCCGATAGTAGTGCGATCGTCATTTAGGAGTGCTGAGTGCTGAGTGCTGAGTGCTGAGTGAGGAGTGAGGAGTGGGGAGTGGGGAGTGGGGAGTGGTTTTGATGTTGGCTCAGGACTCAAAACTCGGAACTCTGGACTTAATTGGGGGAAGTAGAATGTAAAGGTGCTGCCTTGACCGGGGTGACTGATTAGTTTAATTTCGCCGCCAAAGAGACGGGCGATTTCACGGCTAATTGATAAGCCCAATCCGGTACCGCCATATCTCCGACTGGTAGAGCCATCGGCTTGCTGAAATGCCTCGAAAATAACTTTCTGCTTGTCGGGAGCAATGCCAATGCCTGTATCGCTAACTGAGAAGGCGATGACATTTTGAGCGCGATTCAATGTTTCTTGGTCTTTGCTCCATCCCTGCTTCGCCACCGCAATCTGTAAGCGTACTTCTCCTTTTTCTGTAAATTTAAAAGCATTGGAGAGGAGATTTTTTAAGACTTGTTGTAAGCGTTTGACATCTGTATAGATGGTTGTGGGCAATTCGGGAGCCAATTCAATTGTGAAACCAAGTCCTTTGCTCTGAGCGATTTGTCGGAAGGTGCGCTCAATCTGATCGCCCAATTCTGTCAATGGCATTTGAGTTATGTCAATCGACATAGTTCCAGATTCAATTTTGGCCAGATCCAGAATGTCATTGATTAACGCCAGCAAATCAGTCCCGGCTGAGTAAATTGTCTGGCTGTATTCGACTTGTTTGGCGGTGAGGTTGCGATCGATGTTATCTGACAACAATTTCGCCAAAATCAACAAGCTGTTCAACGGTGTCCGCAGTTCGTGGGACATATTGGCGAGAAATTCTGATTTGTATTTTGAAGAAAGGGCGAGTTGTTCGGCTTTGTCTTCCAAAGAAAGTCTTGCTTGTTCAATTTCCCGATTTTTGCGCTCGACTTCTTTCTTTTGCATTGCCAACAACTCTGCCTTTTCTTCTAACTCAGCGTTGGTTTGTTGCAGTTCTTCTTGCTGTCCTTTGAGTAAATCTTCAGAGGCTTTGAGTGATTGGGCTTGTTGTTCTAAGCGCTTGTTAGTTTCCCTGAGTTCGCTTTGCTGGGTTTGGAGTTCTTCAGCCAAAGATTGCGATTGCTTGAGTAATTCTTCAGTTCGCATCGATGCGGCGATCGTGTTGAGGACGATCGCGATACTTTCGGTAAGCTGGTCGAAGAATGTCAGATGAATTTCGCTAAAGCGGCGGAAGGATGCTAATTCTATGACTGCTGTCACTTGTCCTTCAAAAAGTACAGGTAAGACCACGGCATTCAGGGGCGTGGCTTCTCCTAACCCAGAGGCAATTCTGACATAATCGCTGGGTACTTCCGTCAACAGTATTCGCTCTTTTTCTAAAGCGCATTGTCCCACCAAACCTTCACCCAAGTGGAAGCGGTTAGCTAGATGTCTGCGTTCGCGGTAAGCGTAACTACTAATTAATTTCAAATACGGTGTATGTTCAGCAGACTCCATCAAAAAGAATACGCCGTGTTGCGCTCCTACCAGGGGTGCAAGTTCTGAGAGAATTAGTTTCGATACGGTTTCCAAATCTCGCTGCCCTTGCAGCATTCGGGTAAATTTGGCGAGGTTAGTTTTCAACCAGTCTTGTTCGGTATTTTTCTGCGTTGTCTCGCGCAGATTAGCAATCATCTGGTTGATGTTGTCTTTGAGGATTGCGACTTCCCCTAGTGCTTCGACGGCAATTGAACGAGTTAAATCACCTTTAGTTACAGCTGTAGCAACTTCGGCGATCGCTCGCAACTGAGTTGTTAGTGTCGCAGCAAGTTCGTTCACATTATCCGTCAAATCTTTCCAAGTTCCAGCCGCGCCAGGGACTCTCGCTTGTCCGCCTAACTTCCCTTCAATTCCCACTTCTCGCGCTACTGTAGTTACCTGATTGGCAAATGTTGCTAGGGTATCAATCATCTCGTTGATTGTCTCTGCCAAGGTTTCGATTTCTCCTTTGGCATCTAACATCAGTTTCCGTTTCAAGTCACCGTTCGCAACTGCGGTTACAACTCTGGCGATACCGCGCACTTGTGCCGTTAAGTTCCCCGCCATCGAGTTCACGTTATCTGTTAAATCCTTCCAAGTCCCGGCAACACCTTGGACTTGGGCTTGTCCGCCTAACTTCCCTTCAGTTCCCACTTCCCGCGCTACCCGCGTTACTTCACTTGCAAAGGAACTGAGTTGATCCACCATTGTATTGGTGGTGTTCTTCAAGTCTAAAATTTCGCCTCTGGCATCGACGGTAATTTTCTTAGATAAGTCGCCATTTGCTACCGCCTTGGTAACTTCGGCGATGTTGCGAACTTGTCCGGTGAGGTTCCCCGCCATTGAGTTAACGTTGTCTGTTAAATCTTTCCAAGTGCCTGCAACGCCTCTGACGTAAGCTTGCACGCCCAATTTACCTTCGGTTCCCACCTCACGGGCAACCCTTGTTACTTCTGATGCAAAAGAATTTAGCTGATCCACCATTGTATTAATGGTGTTTTTGAGTTCCTGGATTTCACCTTTGACATCAACGGTGATTTTCTTGGATAAGTCGCCGTTTGCTACCGCCGTGGTAACTTCGGCAATGTTCCGCACCTGTGCCGTCAAGCTTCCCGCCATGAAGTTTACACTTTCGGTCAAGTCTTTCCAAGTACCTGCCACTCCTTTAACTTCTGCTTGTACGCCCAATTTACCCTCGGTTCCTACCTCCCGCGCCACCCGCGTCACTTCACTTGCAAAGGAATTGAGTTGATCCACCATTGTGTTAATGGTGTTTTTGAGTTCCAAAATTTCACCTTTGACATCAACGGAGATTTTTTTAGATAAGTCGCCATTTGCCACCGCCGTGGTGACTGTAGCAATATTTCGCACCTGTGCCGTTAAACTTCCCGCCATGAAGTTTACGCTGTCGGTTAAATCTTTCCAAGTGCCAGCTACGCCGCGCACATCTGCTTGTACGCCTAGTTTACCTTCGCTTCCCACTTCCCGCGCCACCCGCGTTACTTCACTGGCAAAGGAGTTGAGTTGATCCACCATTATATTGATGGTATTCTTGAGTTCGAGAATTTCGCCTTTGACGGCAACAGTAATTTTCTTCGATAAGTCACCATTGGCGATCGCAGTTGTCACTTCGGCAATGTTCCGCACTTGTGCCGTCAAGCTTCCCGCCATGAAGTTTACGCTATCGGTTAAATCTTTCCAAGTTCCGGCAACGTCTTTCACTTCCGCTTGTACGCCAAGTTTACCTTCAGTTCCCACCTCACGGGCGACTCGCGTCACTTCACTTGCAAAAGAACTGAGTTGATCCACCATTGTATTAATGGTATTTTTCAACTCCAGAATTTCACCTTTGACATCAACAGTGATTTTCTTGGATAAGTCGCCTGTTGCAACCGCCGTTGTCACTTCCGCGATGTTCCGCACCTGCGCCGTTAAGCTTCCCGCCATGAAATTCACGCTGTCGGTTAAATCTTTCCAAGTGCCAGCTACGCCGCGCACTTCTGCTTGCACGCCCAGTTTCCCCTCGCTTCCCACTTCACGCGCAACCCTCGTTACTTCTGATGCAAAGGAATTCAGTTGATCCACCATTGTGTTAATGGTGTTTTTGAGTTCCAGAATTTCACCTTTGACATCGACAGTGATTTTCTTGGATAAATCGCCGGTTGCAACCGCCGTAGTCACTTCGGCAATATTTCGCACCTGTGCCGTTAAACTTCCCGCCATGAAGTTTACGCTGTCGGTTAAATCTTTCCAAGTACCCGCGACACCGCGCACATCGGCTTGCACGCCCAATTTACCTTCACTTCCCACCTCACGCGCAACTCGTGTTACTTCACTTGCAAAGGAACTGAGTTGATCTACCATGATATTGATGGTGTTTTTGAGTTCCAGAATTTCACCTTTAACATCGACGGTGATTTTCTTCGATAAATCGCCATTGGCGATCGCAGTGGCAACTTCGGCAATATTTCGCACCTGTCCGGTGAGATTACCCGCCATTAAGTTAACGTTATCAGTTAAATCTTTCCAAGTCCCTGCAACTCCCCGCACTTCTGCTTGTACGCCTAACTTCCCTTCAGTTCCCACTTCACGCGCCACTCTTGTTACTTCTGATGCAAAGGAATTTAGTTGATCCACCATTGTATTAATGGTGTTTTTCAACTCCAGAATTTCGCCTTTGACATCCACAGTGATTTTCTTGGATAAATCGCCATTTGCTACCGCCGTGGTCACTTCCGCAATATTCCGCACTTGTGCCGTCAAGCTTCCCGCCATGAAATTCACACTATCGGTCAAGTCTTTCCACGTACCCGCTACCCCCCGGACTTCTGCTTGACCGCCTAATTTTCCTTCTGCACCCACTTCACGCGCAACTCTTGTTACTTCCGATGCAAAGGAATTTAGTTGATCCACCATGATGTTGACGGTGTTTTTCAACTCTAAAATTTCGCCTTTGACATCAACAGTAATTTTCTTGGATAAGTCGCCATTCGCTACCGCCGTTGTTACTTCCGCAATGTTACGCACTTGGGCAGTCAAATTTCCTGCCATCAAGTTAACATTGTCAGTTAAATCCTTCCAAGTTCCTGCTACTCCTTTAACCTCGGCTTGCACGCCCAATTTACCTTCAGTTCCCACCTCACGCGCCACCCGCGTTACTTCCGATGCAAAAGAATTAAGCTGATCCACCATCGTGTTGACGGTGTTTTTGAGTTCCAGAATTTCGCCTTTAACATTGACAGTGATTTTTTTCGATAAGTCACCATTGGCGATCGCAGTGGCAACTTCGGCAATGTTGCGAACTTGTGCGGTGAGATTACCCGCCATCAAGTTAACGTTATCAGTCAAATCTTTCCAAGTGCCAGCTACACCTTGCACTTCGGCTTGAACGCCTAATTTTCCTTCGGTTCCCACCTCACGCGCCACCCGCGTTACTTCCGAGGCAAAAGAACCGAGACGATCTACCATTGTGTTAACGATATTCGCAGTTTGGAGAAACTCACCTTGCAGAGGTCGGCCATCAATTTCTGTAGCGATCGTTTGCGATAAGTCACCATTAGCAACTGAGCGAATTACCCGCGTAGTTTCAGCTGTTGGTTGAACTAAATCTGTAATTAGAGTATTGACAGAAGTAACGCAATCTGACCAAGAACCACGAACATCTCCGAGAGAGGCACGTTCAGCAATTTTTCCTTCTTTGCCAACAACGTTACCAATCCGTTGTAGTTCGGCCGCCATCCGCTCATTCTGGTTAATAATATCATTGAGCGTATCAGCTATTTTCCCCGCCACACCAGTATGATCTATGGGCATCCGAGCAGAGAAGTCACCCTGTTTAACAGCATTCAGCGTTCTTAGTAGCTGATTTAAATCTAGATTGTCGCTGTCTCTAGTTAACTGTTCGGTTGCCATAGCCGTATCCTTAATCTTGAATCTTGAGGAATTTTTTATATTTTTTGCACTTCGTACTTATTTAGAGTACTTTTAGCCAATGCGTATCACAATAGAGAGCAGGGAATAAAAAGTGGATCGAACTAATTTTTATGGGTGCGAGTGTAAGCAGTTAAGAAAGACTGCTAACTAAATGGTATTGCCGTCGATATATCTGGCATACCACTTAGCTAATGATAGCTAGTTGGAATCTGTTATGCAGCATTAATTGTCGGCGATGCCTAACTTGAGCGAGTAAGCGATCGCACGTAGAACAGACTTCTTGGCATAAGTCGGGAAAAGGGTAAAGGGTAAGGGGCAAAGGAATAACAAAAAACCTTTAACCTTTAACCTTTCCCCTTTACCCACGAGAATGCAAAAATGACTTTTGCAAGAGGTCTAATACACTATGACAATTAACAGTACGTTTTATGATTTTTGGAATTTGAGGAAAACAGCAAATCAATAAATTCTAACTGATAACTGAGGTTTGCTAAAGTCAAAAATATCCGGCAACTCCAAGGATTGGCAAATGGTTAGAGAATACTCAGCCCAGAGACATCTGCCTCCGCTTGAAAGTGGCGATCGCCTAACTCGCCCTGAATTTGAACGGCGTTATGCGGCTGCACCCCATATCAAGAAAGCAGAACTGATTGAAGGAATCGTTTACATCGCATCTCCTGTAAGACACGAGCTACACGGTAAACCTCACAGTCGGGTGATAACTTGGTTAGGAGTCTATCAATCATTTACTCCCGGCGTTGATTTGAGTAATGCCGCAACAGTCAGACTAGATTTAGACAATGAACCCCAGCCAGATGCAGCGTTGTTTATTGAACCAGACGCAGGCGGACAAACCCGTTTAAGCAGCGACGGTTACATTGAGGGATCTCCCGAATTGATTGTTGAAATTGCTGCGAGTAGCGTTGCAATTGATACTGGCAGCAAAAAGCAAGTTTATCGCCGTAATGGGGTGTTGGAGTACGTAATTTGGCAATCTTACGAGAATAAAATTGAATGGTTTTGCCTAATTGACGGCGACTATCGATTGCTATCTCCCGGTGCAGATGGAATTATTCGCTCTGGGGTGTTTCCGGGTTTGTGGTTGGCGGTGGAGGCGCTGTTAAACAATCAGATGGTGCGGGTGTTGGAGGTGGTGCAAGCGGGGTTGAAGTCACCGGAACATGATGCGTTTGTGCAGCAGTTGCAGAAATAGAAAGTTGTTTTAAAAGTGGTTAGCTGTATCTTTGCACTTAACTGATCCCCCCTAACCCCCCTTAAAAAGGGGGGAACCGGAATCAAAGTCCCCCTTTTGAAGGGGGATTTAGGGGGATCTAGAACTTTTGATACCGACAAAAGGACTTTTCAAACATTCTCTAAGCTCGACTTTATCAATTTTTACAAAACCCAAAACCTAGCCATGAAACCCTTGTATAAAGCTAGTTTTAGTTTTTGGACTTGAGCGATAATCTGTGATAAAGAAAAAGTATTTGCCAAAAAGCCAGGGTTTTTGCCGAATAAAGAAAACCAAGTTCTTAATTTTGGATAAAGTGGAGCTAAGAAGGCACATCTAGCTATCTTCATTCCAAGCCCTAATCGCTTCAATCGCAATACCAGCAGGAGCAAATAAAATCTTTACAGTCTCAATACCTGCTGCTGTCACTGCTCTTTGCAAACGTACTTTGAGGATTGGATTATTTTTGATAACTTGCTCAATTGCTTGCCTATTTTTAAGTACTGGATGACTCTCAACAGCTTGAGCAATAATAGGTTGAGCATCGATTACAGTCGGTTTATCCTGCTCTATTTTCTCAAGCAACTGCTGAAGCACAGTTTCTAAATTAGCAATATCTTCTGTAGACGGGTAATTGTTTTGAGTGCCAATGTTATCACCGTGGATATTTCCTGTAACACTGCCTACGATGTTGCCAAAGGTAGCACCTGTGAAATCATTTTTAGGAATTTCTGACATAGTTATGAGTGTTTTATCAAGTTTGCTTAGAACACTAGTTAAAGGATCGGCGTTGTTTGTTTCCTCATTTAAGACAGAATAATAAATTTCATGGTTATAAAATTTGCACCGCTCTTGAATTTTAGAAATTGCATTGCTTCGATACCATGATGGAGTTTTTAATTGTAACTCCCAGAGATGATGCAACACTTCAGAGCCAGCAATTTCTTTTAAGGTATCTGCGGCACTCTTATGACCATTAAAATCTTTATGCTGCAAAACTTTAATTAAGGGAGACACTGCTGCTTTATTGGCGATTTTTCCTAACGCATCTGCGGCACTCCCACGAACATCAGAATCTTCATGCTGCAAAGCTTTAATTAAGGCAGATACCGCTGCTTCATTGCCGATTTTTCCTAACGCATCTACGGCTCTCCAACGAACAAAGGAATCTTTGTGCTGCAAAGCTTTAATTAAGGGAGATACCGCTGCTTCATTGCCGATTTTTCCTAACGCATCTGCGGCACTCTCACAAACACCAGAATCTTTATGCTGCAAAGCTTTAATTAAGGCAGATACCGCTGCTTCATTGCCGATTTTTCCTAACGCATCTGCGGCACTCCCACAAACATCAGAATCTTCATCCTGCAAAGCTTTAATTAAGGGAGATACCGCTGCTTCATTGCCGATTTCTCCTAACGCGTATGCAGCTCTACTCTGAACATCAGAATCTTCATCCTGCAAAGCTTTAATTAAGGGAGATACCGCTGCTTCATTGCCGATTTATCCTAACGCATATGCGGCTCTACTCTGAACATCAGAATCTTCATCCTGCAAAGCTTTAATTAAGGCAGATACCGCTACTTCATTGCCAATTTTTCCTAACGCTAAC
The DNA here is from genome assembly GCF_034531215.2 of Nostoc sp. ChiSLP03a. Lineage (NCBI taxonomy): Bacteria > Bacillati > Cyanobacteriota > Cyanophyceae > Nostocales > Nostocaceae > Nostoc > Nostoc sp. ChiSLP03a. Next base: position 24,128 of record NZ_JAVRBQ020000192.1, on the reverse strand, counting down.
GCATCTACGGCTCTCCAACGAAGCAAGGAATCTTTGTTCTGCAAAGAAGCTTGAATTAAGGCAGATACCGCTGCTTTATTGTCGATTTTTCCTAACGCATTTGCAGCTCTCCTAAGAACATCGTAATCTTCATCTTGCAAAGCTTGAATTAAGGCAAATATCGCTGCTTTATTGCCGATTTATCCTAATACATCTGCGGCTCTACCACGAACAAAGGAATCTTTATCCTGCAACAAATTACTTAAAAAAGTAATGGCATCTTCTGAGTGAGTGATACCCCAAAACTCAACTTTCAGTAATTTATGAATATCTAACTTTAAAATTAAATCTACTGTTTCTTTCTGATACTCCCGCTTTACCTCTCCTGCCAACCTTGCCCCTAACTTTAAATCCACATCTAAGGCTAACTTCACTACTCGTAAAGCCTGCTCTTCATCATCCATCAACCCCAACATCAAAGCTACGGGTTCTGTCCACTTCAAATAATTCAGATAATCTTTTTTCAGCTTTTCATCACCAATCTTGTTAAGCTGTAAGAGTATAAATTCTGCGGCGTAGTATTCTTGAATCAACTGGTGGCGAAATTCAATCTGGTCGTCTGTTCGCAATTGAATTAAGTGATACTTGAGCAAATCTTCTAGCCAGTCTCTTGCACAATTCTCACTAAAAGCTACTTTGTTCTGTAAAAATGTCGCTAAAACATTCCTCGCTAGCTGTTTAGAAATAGTTAATCGCAACTCAGTCGAATTATCGCCTTGCATCATGACAAATGCTAGATGCTGCAATAAATCAGATTGCCAGTTACGTAACCCTTCAGCAATTGGTACATCTCCCTTGAGTTTGTGATACTCTCCAGAGAACCAACGAAACAGCGCACCTAAACTAGTAGGAATCTGTTTAGCATCATTGAATACTTCACACAGCATCCACAATAACAGCGGCGTTTCCCCCAATTCTCGCAAGCGTCCAGCCAACTGTCGCAGCATTTCATCACCCACTTCTGGCGAATAGGCGCGGACAAAATGCTGCATCTGTACTTCTGTGAGGGGTTGCATTTCCAGTTTTTTTTCAATACCTAAATCACCACCCACCCCCAAATACCGCGTAGTAAAAATCATCGGCGTGACTTGGCGGTATTTGTGCCGAAATCCGTCTAAATCTCGCCTAGCTTCGTCGTTGGGTAATTCATTCAAACCGTCTACAAGTAACAAAAATCGCCCTGTAAACAGTAGATTTTCAATCTCTTCGCTGTTGAGGTGTAACTGATAGCGAGTCAAAAAGTCCTGAATTAAATCCAGCACTGAAGTTTTGTAGCGCCTTAACTCCACTAGCACGGGAATCCTTGTCAGCTTTTCTGCTTCTCCTCTGCTTCTCTGCTCCTCGGTCACTGAGCGTTGGTCATTGAGCGTAGCCGAAATGAGCCGAAGTGCTGCTCCCCTGCACTTTTCCGCTTCTTCCCACAACAAACGTTCTAAAGCTGTAGATTTGCCTGAACCCGGTCTTCCTACTAGCAACACATGGACGGGTGCATACTTCCGTAACCCTTCGAGGATATTCAACCGTTCAATTTTTTCTCTGTCTGGTGCTTCACCTTCTGGTTGCTGTGGTACTGTTTGCACCATCAAACTCAAATCTAAGCGTCTGCGCGATTTTTTGGGTTCAAGTCTTTGACGGTCTATGGCATCAGTTGGCGTGTATAAATCTTGCCATTCTCTATATGTGTCATCCTCGCTCAGAGATTCTAGATACGTTTGAAAATCTATGCTGTGGTCTGCAACCATAGTAGTCAATTGACCGAGGACTTTTAAGCGCTCTTTTATATACTACACAATCAAACGCTCAATCTTTTGTATGGTGTCCGTCCTACAAAGGTAAAATTGATATCCCGCAAGGAACTGAAGTTCCTTGCTAATAGCAAAAGTCATCTGAAGATGACTAAATATACTCAAAAATATTTAGTCTACTTTAGTAGACTTTAGCTGTTAGCCTGGGAATTGATTCCCAGGCGGGTGAGGAAGCTAACAGATAAGCTATTTCTAGCTTAAGTTGACACTAATGGGCAGTGCCCATAAGCGTCAATTTAACGTATAACTAAACTCTATTGGATTTTACTCAACTGACGATCGCACCCTACACCCGATTCATAGATCCATTTGCAGAAGAAAGCTTCACAGAATCGGCTGTTAAAGAATTGGTGACTTTGGAATTGTCTAGTACGCTTCGCTTCTTCTTGGTATTACCTCGTCTAGCACCACCCGCCATCTCGTATTCTCGGCTGGTTTTACCGTAACGGCTGCCAACTCCTAATAACATTTTTTCTGACATCGCTATTACAACCTTTTCGGCGTTATTCACGTCATCTGTAAGTTTGTCAATGGTAGATAATGCAGTGTTGTAGGCAGCAAGCTTAGACCGGAGATCGTTAATTGTCGTGGTGTAAGCTTGTATAGTCAATCCTTCACCAAAGTCAAGTTTTACATTAATAGATTGCAAACTTTCAATCCGGCGATCGGCTCGTTCTAAAGCGGTGGAATTTCTTTTACGACGTGCCATAATACATCTCTGCTCCTAAGTAATTAGTACTGTTTTATACCAAAAAGTTTTTAATTGTCATGGGAAAATATCGCAAATCAGTTGCAATTACATTTCTCAAAATTTAGTTAATTTCACTTAGACTATGTTACATTTCCGGTATTAAATAGAGTCATAATTTCGTTACAACAATTGCTGCAATGATTTAAGCCTTTCTTATACATGGAAAAACATTTGTTGCACAGCATTAAACAATTGCAGCAACTACTTATACATTTGCAAGAAAAACTTAAGCCTTTCTTATACATGGAAAAGCATTTGTTGCAAAGTATTAAGCCTTTCCAGCAAGGGCTTATACATTTGCCAGAAAAACTTAAGCCTTTCTTATACATGAAGTAATCTTAGCTGCAAAGGTTTAAATTTTTACAGCTTCAAGCGTAATAGCGTAGGCGTAGCCCGTCGTAGACATCGCTTTCAATACGGTTTGATTAAGCAAAGACGCGATAAATCGCCGTCTCTACAATAATTTTTATTTGAACTTTTAACGCATCTACCTTCTAAACTGTCACACCTTCCAACTCTTCATCCGTTAACTCATACAACTGGCGCAATTTATCTAACTTATCACCATCAGCTTCCCAGAAACCCCGCCCATGCGCTTCTAACATTCTCCCTAAAATATTGCGAAAAGCTTCAGGATTTGCCTTGCGTAATTTATCCGCCATCTCTGCGTCTAACGCATAAGTATCAGCCGCTTGGTCATAAACCCAATCATCGCTAAAATCAGCAGTACCACCCCAACCAATCAACGCCGTCATCCGTTGGGAAATTTCAAACGCACCACCAGAACCTTGATTCGCCATTGCTTGCGCCCATTTGGGATTTACCAACTTAGTACGGTACTCCATTCTGAGTAAATCATCTAACTTGCGCGGTGTAGTATCCTTGGAGAAACTTTCTACAAAGCTAGTTGTCACCTTCTTCCCGCCTTGTTTTTCTGCTGCCTTTTTCAAACCGCCAGTATTGGCGTAATATTCTTGAATATCAGTTAAACCATATTCTACCGAATCGATTTCTTGAACAATGCGATCGCTAGTTTTTAACAACGTATTCAAAACTTCCGGTCTAGCTTGACCTTTATCTTCTCTCCCGTAGCTAAATACGTTGCGACTTTGCCAAGTATTGCCTAACTCCTCGCCAGATTCCCAGTTACCATCAACTACTTTATCGTTTACCAAAGAACCAAAATCACCCGCCGGATTAGAAAACAATCTCGCCGAGGCATTTTCCACACCTTGGGTTTTTAAAGCTAAAGCGTGTTTCCTAATAAAATTCCGATCTTCGGCTTCATCAGCATCAGCCGCCCGTTGAAATAAATCATCCAACAATTCGATGATATTGACAAAACTATCTCGGAAAATCCCAGACAAATTACCCAACACATCAATGCGGGGATGTCCAACCTCCGCCAACGGCTTCAACTCATAACGCACAACTCTACCAGTTCCTTCCTTAACAGGTTCAGCCCCCACCAATTCCAACAGAATCCCCAAAGATTCACCCTTAGTTTTAATCGCATCCAATCCCCATAACATCACCGCCACTGTTTCTGGATATTTCCCATGTTCATCCAAATGCTGGGCGATAATTTTTTGAGCAATTTCTCGTCCCCGTTCATATGCCGCAGGTGAAGGCATCCGATAAGGATCTAAAGCATGAATATTCCTCCCAGTCGGTAACACACCAGCCCCATCCCTTAACAAATCCCCACCAGGCGCAGGCGGAATATACTCCCCATTCAACCCCCTTAACAAATTCGTTAACTCATCCGTAGATTGCATCAACAAATCTTTTATTAGTTTTTCCTCTTCTTCTCTTTCTTTGTTTTTTCCTTCCTCCTCCCCAAAATATGCCTCCAAATAAGAAGCCAATTCCTCTTCATTCGGTGCTTCCCCCAAAGTATGCAACCCAGAAGAAAACAACCGATTTTCTAAAACCTGCAAATATTTATACAACTCCACCAAATAATCATCAAAAGCATGATTGCTAAACATCCGTACATTCTCAGGAGTAAACGCAAGTCCCAACTTTTTCGCATCCTCAAACGGACAATCGGCATCTAAACCAGAGTCTACAATTTTTTTACAAATCCCTTCCTTCAAAACATAATTCTTTTGCGCATCTTCCCGATACTCTGCAATCAAATCGCGTAACGCCACCAATTCCTTATACAAACCTGCACGTCCATAAGGTGGTACATTATGAGAAATCAACACACCATAACCGCGACGTTTTGCCAACATCGATTCAGACGGATTATTCGCCGCATATATATATAGATTAGGCAAATTTCCTAACAGAATATCCGACCAAGAATAACCAGTATTACCCAACGGAGAACCAGGCAACCATTCCACCGTCCCATGCATTCCAAAGTGAACTATAGCATCAGCTTCAAACTCATTTTGCAGCCATTTATAATAAGCAGCATATTGCGGATGAGGCGTTAAATCTCGTTCAAACATTAAGCGCATCGGGTCGCCTTGTATCCCTAATGGTGGTTGTACACCTATCCACACATTGCCTAATTGCACACCGCCAATTTGGAATTCTTCACCATAAGTTTTAATACCAGTTCCCGTGAGAGATTTCCATTGTTTTTCGATGCGGGAAGTTTGCAGATATCCCAACCATTTTTCGAGAGTGCGAACATTGACAGACGCAGGGATTTTTGTATCATCAAAAGATTCATCCGCTTCTTTCACCCAGCGAATTAATTCTTCGCCATCTTCTGGTAAATCTCCCACGCTATAACCTTGTTCTTTGAGTGCGTGGAGAAACTTCAGCAAACTACGCGGCACATTTAATAATGCAGCTGTGCCCACAGCACCATAACCTGGTGGGAAGCCATATAATATAATGGCAATTTTGCGTTCCGATGCAGGTTTTTGCCGCAAAGCCACCCAAGTTTTTACCCTACCAATTAATCGCTCCACCCGTTCGGGAACCAGATAAATATTTTCACCCACCAAACCACCAAGGGGAACGGTATCAATAGCGCCATCTAATTCTGGTAACGCGTACAATACGACACTTTGCAATCCGCCGATACCTTGGCGCGTCCATGAGTGAATATCTTGAATTAATAGTGGTGCAGCAACAATATAAGGTACATTCTTGGCAGTGAGGATGCGTTTTGCTACTTCTATTTGACGGCCAGCTTCCATTGAACCAGCCGGGCCACCCACCAGAGGAAAGCCAATTGTAGAAACGATCGCATCCACTTTTACTGCTTCACTTGATAATGAGGGAGTTTCTATATTACCTAGTTGTCGTTGCTGAATTTCATAGTCGGTTGTCATCAAATCTCGTACCGCCACATGTCCTTCTACGCCGTTGATGAAGATGGGCAAAGGAGTTAAACCAGCTGATTCAAAACTGCGAATCAGTTGGGGAATGTAGGGTTGTTTGGTGATGACGTGTTTTCGGTAGAGGAGAATTCCGACAACTGGTTTTGTAGCTTTAGATCCCCCCAACCCCCCTTGAAAAGGGGGGCTAATATTCCCCCCTTTGTAAGGGGGGCTAGGGGGGATCTTCTCATACCATTCTAGATATGCTTTTGGCGATTCAAAAAACCCTGGATAATCGGGGTGGAGTAATCCGATATTAGGGGTTTCAATTAGCGGGGGAATGTCGCCGACTTTTAAATCTAAGTATTTTTCTGCCAGTGTCCAGAATAATGAAGCGACGTTTTCTGGGCCGCCAGCATTCCAGTAACCATAGATAATTAACCAGTTGCGTAAGTCTTGGACTTTTTGCACTGGCACGTATTTCAGTAGTTTGGGGCCAATTTTTAAGAAGCTGATGTAACCAGCAAGTTTGTCTTCTTCTCGTCCATTGCTAAATTTGTCGAGGATAAATTTAACTGGTTTGGGCATTCCTTTGGGTTTGTCGCCAATGGCAAAATCACCCACCTTGGTTAAACTTATCAATTCCAAGGCTGACTCGAAAACTAGACGGATGGGAATTTGAGAAATGCGATCGCGCAACCACACAACTTGGTCATAATCAAATAGGAGGCTACCGAAAAACACATCAGCGCCATCGAGTGCTGTTTCTACCTCGGCGCGTTTGGTTGTAAGATCGCGATCGCTAAATACCCGAATATCCAACTCAGGACAGCGAGAGTTAGCCAAAAAGGCTGCTTTTCTGTACAAGTCAGCGTTGAATGATTCAAACCCAGCAACCAAGACGATGCGTTTCATGCCTGTAAGCTACGAAATATTTCTTTACTTAAATTTTAAACGTGCTTTCAGGCTGATTATTAAATATCTATCCACAGATTCCGGTCAGTAGTTCCTTGAAGGGATGAGGACTTCACTATCACTACTACCTTTAGGACATTTTGATTGCAAAAAAGTTGTAATATGTTGAGTCAAATTCAGCGCATCATTGAACTCTTTTGACTGCTGTAGCGCTTCGTATAGCAAACGAATTTCTTGTGCTGACAAGTTTGTAAATGTACGCAACTCGGTAATATCTAATCTCCGGTTAAACTCATTGGCAGTATGTCGCCATTGATGTATAAGCGAAAATAACTCTCTATCTTGACGTTCTGCAAACACATTAGATGCGATCGCTGTTTCGGTAACTGATATAATTAATCGCGGAAAAACTATCGGTCGTCCTGGTCTGTGTGAGTTTGGATTAAATCGTTCGTCAGATAAAATTACGTCATTCGATCTGCACTCATTCAGTAAGGCACGCAGAAATTCTATCCTCTTTTCGTTAGCTGATGCCCATCGTTCGCCAAAAATCCCGGTAATTGTGGCTAATAATCCCAGACCTGTTAGTATTGGTTCCAAATTTTTTTCATCTTTAGTCCACCAGACGGCAGCTAAAATAAATCCCAGAAGTAGAGGGAAAAACGTGATAAAACTCACTAGGTTTTTCATACTCATATCACATCTTACCTTTTAGACCATATATCATTTGCTACAGAAGGATTCTTGTTAATTCCTGAAGAGTCAGGGGCAATTAAGATTAAATCCATGCCAAATCCATTTTTTAAACGCGGTTCCAATACTGTGTGTAGCCTATCAACAAGCACCAGGTTGCAGTCTGATATAGTTTTTTGGATGCCATTAGAAGCATATTTCCGAGTCAGATATAAACGAATCGTATCTTGGTCTTCAAAATTCATTACTGACCGATCGGGTAACATTACTTCAATTTTGTTTTCAGTTAGATTGCGATACAGGATTTTTATTAAAATTCCTCTATCAGCTTCTACAGTACCTTCAAAAAACACACTATTTAAGTCGATATGTAAATCAGTATTTTGCAGCAACGCGCTGGTGACAAACTCTTTAAACGATTTAGTTTTTGCGTATTCTTTTGCAGCATTTTGTGCCGCTTCTTCGCTTAATTCTTCGGTGGTCGCTACTTCTAGGAGTAGTCTATCTTCAGGCCGCATTAGTTTAGAAATAGTTTGCAAAAGTTCTGTGTCTTGCTGAAAGTTAGCTAATGTGTTCCCCAGGAGCGAAAATAGCACAGGACTGTTATTGATAACTCTATCTAGTAGTTTTCGTAACTCGTCAACATTTCTCTCAATTGAGAAGTCAACTTGAATTGGCAATACATGGCTACCTTGCAATTGCGATCCTCTCGTTGCCTGTTGCACACCTAGTCTTAACATTTCCGAACTCATATCAACTGGAAAATAGAGGAGATCGGGATTTACGTTGAACAATAAACTTAAAATGTGTTGGTCTTTCTCACCGGTGCCGACACCTAAACTTACATAATGATATTGCCGATCTTTGATATTATTGAAATGAATTTGATGCCATCGATATCTAAAAGATTCTATACTCTCTTTCATTACAAGATAGAAGCGATCGTTGCAAGCACGATCCCAAGCGATGGTTGGGCCGATTCCCCAATAGGAAAAACCAGATAAAATCTCTTTTCCATCGCCTGTTGCAGAAAATTCCCCTCTCAATTCTTGCGTGAGTTCTGCAAGTTTGCTAGATTGATCTTCCCCTATGAAACAAAGAGTCCACCCTAAGCCGGGTTCATTGATGGAATTCTCCAGTAGCTTCACAAAATTTAAAGATCCCATATTGAGCCTCGTTTCTTGAGCAGTTTATTTGATAAATCTCGTACAGGTGTGTCTAGAAGCGATCGCGTATTCATTAATACTGTAAAGCATTATGTGTTAAGCTGCTCAGGGTTAACAAGAAGCCAAGGGTAGAGTCTGTCAAGGGTTTACGGCCTTATAAACCCAGGTTCACATCAGGGGGTGCGTTCGGTTTCGGGATTTGGGCATCTTAACTAAGTACTTTTGTCATGGCTTTCCAGTTTTACAAAGCGTTATTATCTAAATAATGGAGGCAATTACTAGATTTCAATTTATTGCAAAATTTTACTGGTTATTCTCGATATTGATAATTTATAATAGTTGTGTTTTTGGTTACAATATAGCTTGTAATTAATGGATTTTACCAAATCAAAGTTACTGCTCAGGTTCGCACAAAAACTTATTTGGTTTAATAGCATAGTCATGCTGAGAATAATGCAGCCATTGCTAACAAGTATTTTCACAAAGTTATTAACAAAACTTTGTCTATATAATTAGAAGAGTTTTGAATTAGTGTAAAAACAATTAACTTGAGGATGAAATAATGAAATTCGGAATCGATAGCGGGCACAATTGTCCACCAGATACAGGAGCTAGAGGGATTAAAATCGAGGATAATTTAACTTTAGATGTCGGTAATAGAGTTATAACCAAATTAAGAGCTTTAGGAAATGAAGTCGTAGTATGTAAACCAAGTAGTGCTAGTACAGTACGTGAATCACTCTCAAAAAGATGTTCTACAGCTAATGCGAGTAAAGTAGATATTTACGTCTCGATTCATTTTAACTCTTTTAACGGGCAAGCTAACGGCACAGAAGTATTTGCAACTAGCGATACAGGTAGAAAAATCGCTAAACCTGTATTAGATGAAATCATCAAGTTAGGATTTTTTAATCGTGGCGTTAAGAGTGGTTCCCACTTGTTTGTTCTGAAAAATACAGATATGCCTGCTATCTTGATAGAATGTTGCTTCCTCGATTCGCAAAAAGATATAAATCTTTTTAATCCTGAAGCAATGGCTAATGCAATTGTCAAAGGCTTAACTGGTAAAGTGCCAAGTGTTCCTGTTAACCCTGTACCAGATGAAGAAGATAATGTAGATACCACGATTCTCAGACTGCAAAAAGCCTTAAATCGACTAAAAATAACTGATAAAAATGGTAAAACATTAGTGGAAGATGGCTTCACAGGGGCTAACACCAAATCTGCTGTAGAAAAATTTCAGACTATTGTTGGGGTTCAGTCAACTGGAATTGCTAATGAAGCTACATGGAGTGCCATAAATCAAATTTTGGCAAAACGAATACTTAGACCAAACCATGCTGGTAATGCAGTTGTCAAATACTTGCAATACCGTTTAGGTGTGGATAATGATGGTGTCTACGGGCCGCAAACAGAGGTTGTAGTTAAAAACTTTCAAAAGCAAAATGGTTTAGATGCTGATGGAATTATCGGCCCTGCTAGTTGGCAGAAATTAATTGGTTAGACTGATGGGGACTAGAGACTAGAGACTGGGGTAGTAGTGCTGAGTAAAGAAGTTGGGAATCTAGCATCTTTACTCAGAACTGAGAACGGGTTAAACGCCGCGTTACTGCTAACAGAACTTTTTTGCCTAATCAATAAATGAAGAAGCTAATTTTAGCAAATTACAACCATATTTTGTTCATAACATCTTTGGCAAGTACACAAACTGCCAAAGCATTTAAGATAGCATTGATATTGCTTAAAGGCAGTGAGCTAAAATAATTAAAAGAAATAACCAGAGCGTAGGAAATCACCTATTCTGCTGACAAGAATCTGTTCAACTTAACCTTCGGCACTTTCAGCGCGCACGGGAATTATAATTCCTTCCTGTTGCAGTGCATTCGTAAAAATCTTCCGAAGAACGCGCTGAATCTGAAGATGTTTTCCTGGCTTTACTTTCGTCAATGTTCGTAGCAACAAGTTAGACTCTCCCAAACTTTCAACTCCATCCACTTGTGTGCTTTCTAGTACATCTGGATCTTCTGCTTTTAACTGCTGTCCCACCTCCTCAATTACTTTGTATACGTGCGCTAAGTTGGAATCATAAGGCACGCCAACTTCTACTACTGCAAAGATATACTGTTTGGAGTAATTAGTAATTGAGCCAATATCGCCATTGCGAATAATCTGCAATTGACCATTAGGATGTCTGACACGAGTGGTTCTGAGTTCAATCGCCTCAACAATACCTTCGACAACTTTCTCTTCGATTTTTCCAGCTTCAATATAGTCACCTACTAAGTAGTAGTTTTCAAATAGAATAAAGAAGCCGCAGACAATATCGTTAATTAGTGTTTGTGCCCCTAAACCTACAGCAATGCCGACAATACCAGCACCCGCAAGTATGGGAGTTGGATCGATACTCAAGGCATAAAGAATGAAAACTGTAGCACCGAAGTAAATTAAGTATTGTAAGAAACTACGAAACAGAGGAACGAGCGTTAGGCGTCTACTTCTTTGAATATCAGTTAGATTCTGCTCTTTGAACAGCACCTCTTCAATAAGTAAGTAAACTACCTCAAACAACACGCGACTAATGAAGATGATACCGATTATCTTGATAATTCGCGGGCCAAAAGTTGCGACATTGGCAATTAACTGCACCTGTTGAATCACCAATGTTGCCATGCAGACATAAATCACAAATTCCAAGCAGCGCTTTAAAAAGGGTATCAGATGCCGGAGGCGATCGTAGAATCTGAGCAGGTTATCAGGATTGGAGTATCTGATGCTGAGAGCATCTAGACTATCAACGATCGCAGCGACTGCTTTGAGTATAAGCAAGCCAACGGCAATGATTAGATAGATTCGCAGGGCGATGTACAAATATTCCGAAACCGTAGTTGGTAATTTGAGAAACTGGGCACACAAGATGACAGCCCAAAGCCAGATTCCACCACTGATTCTGTCATACAAAGCGTTAAAGAAAGCATCAATACTTTCATCGTCAGCAGTATTTTTTTCTAAGTTCTTGGCGCGAGTGCTGGCTACCTTCAGCCAATATTTGAGAAACTTCAGAGCGATCGCCGCTAAAATCAAAGTGCCAATACTCTGAGCTATGCCAATTCCTAGTGTCACCCAAAATCCTGATGGGATACGCTCAATCAACAAGAGTGTGTATTGCTGAAGGTTTTCGCCCCGATAAACTAGATAACCATTAGCAGCCACAATCAAAATGCACGACACCACGCAAGCAAGTAACAATAACCCTGTGATATTTCGGCGGAGGGTTTTGATACTTCTATTGTCGCTATTAGGTATAAAGGTTTTAGTAAATAGCTTGAATAATTTGCTGAAAACCCAGTTTAGTAATAAAAAAACAAAGATTATCAGGCTGACTTCAGCCAAAATAATTAATACATTCATATATGAACAGAAAACTGAATCAGTTTAACAGTTGTATATCAAAATCTATTGAGATCGTCAAAGTTTTTTTATACATAGATGATTATTATTTCATATAATCACAACTTGTCAAGCCATTAACATTTTATTCACACGTTTACTTTTCGTCTTATCTTCACCAACTCAACGTAAGTGAGAATAAATCGAAGTAAATTAAGTAATGTAAAAAATCTTGAGATTATTTTTTAGTGACGGCTTCAGCCTTCATTTGCTCTCACTACAAACTTTGCATTATTGATGCCACTTTACTTAAGCGATGCTGATAGATGATTACCCCTGAATTTATCCAATCGAGAAAAGATTTTTGTTCCATTGAAATTCATAAAAAGTCATTTCAGCAACGGCTAGCTGTGAAAAAGATTTACTGGCACTGTCAGGGGGAAATAACGATTCTTCCAACGAAAGCTGGTAGACGGGATGAAAGAGGATTATTTAGCATCAGCATTTTCGCAATCCATCTGCACGACACAATTTCTCCCTTGTGCTTTTGCCTGGTAGAGTCCTTGGTCAGCAGCAGCAATTAAGATTGCAGGAGATAATTGGCTATCAGGAGTGATGGTTGCCACACCAAGACTTAGAGTAATGAATTCACTCACCTGAGAACGGGGATGAGGCATTTGTAATGCACTAAGATTGATTTGAATATCTTTTGCAACTGCAATAGCCCCTTCAATATCAGTATTCGGCAAAATAACTGCAAACTCTTCTCCGCCATAACGAGCCACTAAATCAGCGGGGTGTTTAACTGTCTGAGAGATTGCCTTAGCAACCTGTCTAAGTGCATCATCTCCTGCCAGATGTCCATGTGTATCGTTGTAAAGCTTAAAGTAATCGACATCACACAAAATCAAAGATAGCGAACCTTGCTCTCGTGCCAACCATTGCCACTGGGTGTTTAACGTGTCATCAAAGCAGCGGCGATTTGCCACTTGGGTTAGACCATCGGAACAGGCAAGGCGCTGTAATTCCTGGTTTGCTTGTTGTAGTTGGTGGTAAAGTTGTGATTGCTGAATAGCGATCGCAGCTTGACCTGCTAACTGGTTAAACAAGTTAATCTCCGATTGCTGCCATTGTCTGGAATGACTGCATTGGTGAGCAATCAATAGTCCCCACAAACACCCTTGCTGCAAAATTGGTACGACAAGGTTTGCCCGGATTTGCAGACTTCTAAGGAGGTCAACATGGCAAGGTGATAATCCCGCAGTTTCAATGTCTTCGATCGCTCTGGTGTTACCTTGTTGATAGTAAGCTGCACGCGTGGATTGAAAGCAGGTATCCATGACGTGAAATCTCAAAATCGACATACACCCTTGTGCTAAGGATTCTACAGCGACTAATCCACTCCAGTCTGGCTTAAACTGATAAATCACCACTCGATCTACCTCAAACAGTTGTCGCACTTCGGCTACCGTGGTTTGCAAAATCTCGTCTAACTCCAACGACTGGCGAATGCGCTGCGTTACAGCCGCAACAATTCGCTCAGACTCGCTTTGGTGTTGGACACGCTGTTCAACTTGCTGAGAGTGTGCCGATGCTACAGTTAATGATGCGATTTGCTCAAAGTAAGGGGTTGTAGTGACAGGCGCTGCACTGGGTTTAGCAATCAAATAGCCTTGAGCAAAATTTGCACCTCGTTCTCGCAGCCAGTTCAGTTCCTCAATGCACTCAATTCCTTCAGCAACGGTTTGAATATTTAACTTTTGAGTAATCTCTAGAAGCTTCTCGGTAATCGAAGCTTTGTAAAGGTCTTGATGCACATCTCGAATTAACTCCATGTCCAGCTTGATAAAATCTGGACGTAACTGATGCAGCAAGTTTAGGCTGGAATAACCAGAACCAAGATCGTCAAGAGCGATTAAAAACCCAGCATTCCGGTAGTATTGAAGCACTGCTTTGAGGTGAGCTAAATCTTGAGGATTGTCTGACTCCACGACTTCAAAAACAACGCGATTGTGGGGAATTCCAGCAGTATCAATGGCTTCTACCGTACTACGTAGGCAAAAAGCTGGGTCATAAAGTGACGTTGGTGCAAAATTGATGAAAATGTGCCCATTCACTTGATGGCGGCTGAATTGAGTGATTGTGCTCAGACGAGCAACTTGGTCGAGTTGTGGTAGAAGTCCGGCTTCAGTTGCTAACTCCAGAATAGATGTCGGTAGTACTAAATTGCCTTCTTCATCTAGACCGCGCAAGAGCGATTCATATCCAAAAATTTGCGATGTATCGTTAATTGAAACAATTGGTTGAAAGTAACTGGTGAATCGTTCTGTTGCCAGCATATCAATCAACCAGTCGGATTGGTTTAACTTAATGAAGCGTTGTAATGAGGCTATGTCACTAAAATCATGGAGTTGAGGTTGGAAAGTGCCTTGCATGAAAAGGACTTGCGTCTCTTTTAATTCTCTTGGTGCAAGTAGTTTAGCCAGATTACGAGCAATTTCTAGAGACTGTCCGGGTCTACACTCCAAACTCAAACCTGGTCGCTCGTGCATCAGTTCATACTTAAGGGAAAACTGCTGTAGGTAAGAAGTGACTTTTATCAGGGTATGTGAAACGGGGAACCAGAGAAAGAGCTTACCTGCTTCCTTAGTCCGGCAGCGTGCAATATTGCGACAAGCACAGGTTTTGGAGATAGGACATATTTGGCTCATAGCTAAATAATTTGCTCAATCCGATTTATTCTATTATTCCCATTATTTTTACTGTAAAAGATAAACTACACTTCAAAAATATGAAGATTTGATGAGTTAAGTAAACTACATAATTTAGCTGAGTAAGTGACTTCGCAACACATACAAAAATTTATACTAAAAGTCCAAGTAATTGCCGATGTATTTTGTGCAATTAAGCAACAGAATGAGGAGTTATATTAATAATTTAAGCTGCAAAGTAAAGGTAAAATTAGCCAGATTAGTAACAGCGTTTAGTTAGATTAATTCAGAGTAAATATATCTTTTTTAAGAATGGATAGACCTCAATAAATAAGAAAATATTTGATATCATGTCCGCCAAATTACCCATAATAAAAGAACCCCACCCCCAACCCCTCCCCGCTCTTCGGGAGGGGAGACAAAGCACAGCTTTGGCGGGGTGGGGTTCTTCGGGTTTAATAAGCAATCAAGCGGACATGATATGAAACAAGTTAATAAATTAAGCCATGAATCAAAGAGCTTTCATCCTAAATCCCTTTCCTAAAATTGCGAGAGGGAGTTTGAAATTGGCTCCACTATAACTTAGACATGACCACTTCTAGCAATTAGAGTTGCAATTTCCTTGATTAATTCCTCTGGTTCGACGGGTTTAGACAGATGCTTTTGAAACCCTGATTCAAGTGCTTGTTGCTGATTGATTTCTCCAGCATAAGCAGTTAAAGCGATCGCCGGAATTTGTTTGGCTTGGTTTGCTTGCAATGCTTTAACTTGGCGCATTAGCATATAGCCATCCATCTCTGGCATTCCAATATCACTGAGCAGCATATCTGGTTCTGACTCTGCCAAAATTTGTAATGCTTCTTTTGCTGATGTCACTGCTGTCACCATTGCTCCAGCCTGTTCTAGTACAAATGTGTGGAAGTCACGGGTATCATCGTCATCATCTACAACTAAGATTTGGATGCCTCCCAGGATTTCAGTGGGAAGAGAAGGATTTAATGCAGCAACATTTATATTTGGTTTTGCAGGTAAATCTCTTTTGATTAGTGGTAGCCGGACTCGGAAAATAGCTCCTTGCCCTTCACCTAAACTTTCTGCTTGAATCGTGCCGCCATGTAATTCGGTCAAATGACGCACAATTGCTAACCCTAACCCCAATCCACCAAATTTTCGGGTTGTCGTGCCATCAGCCTGACGAAAATATTCAAACACATAAGGCAGAAACTCAGGGCTGATTCCCTTACCTGTGTCGCTGACGGTAATCTGAGCTTCAGCGCCAACGTACTCTAGTTGAATATCAATTTTTCCTCCTTCAGGAGTGAATTTAACGGCATTCGATAAGAGATTCCAAATAACTTGTTGTAAACGACCAGAATCACCCAAAACTTGCCCAAAAGAAGCATCCAACATCGTCTGAATTTGAATATTTTTAGCTTCTGCTGCCAAACGGACTGTTTCCAATCCTGCCTCAATCACCAGTACTAGGTTGACGGGTAACATCTTCAAGTTGAGCTTGCCTTGTAAGATCCGAGAGACATCGAGCAAATCTTCAATTAGTTGAGCTTGTAATTGAGCATTCCGCTCGATAGTTGCGATCGCTTTCTTTAGGGCTGCTGCCTCAAACTCACGAGTCTGCAAGAGTCTCGCCCAACCAAGAATCGGATTTAGAGGCGATCGCAATTCATGGGAAAGTACCGCCAGAAACTCATCTTTAATCCGGTTGGCTCTTTCGGCTTCAGTTCTAGCAGCTTGCTCAAGTTCCAAGAGGCGATCGCGTTCGGCTTCTGCAACTTTGCGTTCGGTAATGTCAATGACTGAGCCGATGTAACCTTTAAACTCACCGTCCACTCCAAACCACGGATTCGCAGCATCGATGCAAAAGCGATATTTGCCATCTTTGCGCCGCAAGCGGTACTCCAAACGGAAAGCCGAATAACTGCTACTAGCTTCCAGAAAAACATTCCTGGTGTCATTGCTGTCTTCTGGATGCACAGCATTTAACCAGCCAAATCCCAAACCCATTTCCTCGCTCTGACCTGTAAAATCGTACCAGCTTTGACTGAGATAGGTGCAGTAGCTATTGGTGTCTGTCACCCAAACCATGAAGGGGGCATTATCAGCCATGTTGCGGAACTTTTCTTCGCTTTCCCGAAGTGCTTTTTCTGCTTGTTTGCGATCGCTAATTTCTGTAACAAAAATGCTTACTCCTTCTGCAAAAGGGTAGACGCGGTTCTCAAACCAGCGCTGCCAAGCTGGATAAAAGTATTCAAATTGAACAACGGTGTTTTGGGCGATCGCCCGATGAACTTCAGTATCAAACTCGCTTTTAACTATATCGGGAAATACTTCCCAAAGGATCTTACCTAGCAATTCTTCCTTGGGGATGCCAACAACATCTGCTACGCGATCGTTGACAAAGCTATAACGCCACTCTCGATCCAATACAAAGAACTGGTCTTGAATCCCAGCGATAACAGTCTCTAGGTGTGCTTTAGCGACCTCAGCTTCAATTCGCAACCCTTGTTCGCGTTCCATTGCCTCTTGGCGAAGACGAGCCATTTTTAAGGCTGCTTCTACCCGCGCCAACAATTCGCGGGCAGAGAAAGGTTTAATCAGATAATCATCGGCTCCCGCTTCTAAGCCTTCTACCCGTGCCTCTTCCCCCGCCCGTGCCGACAACAGAATGATGGGAACTTTTTGCGTCAGCGGATCGGCTCGTAATGCTTGCAGCAGTCCAAAGCCATCTAATCCAGGCATCATCACATCTGTCAGTACCAAATCGGGGACACGTCCGCGAGCAGACTCCAAAGCAGTTAAACCATCCGGCACTGATTCCACCTCATACTGTTGACTTAATAACCGCTTAACATAATCGCGCATATCTGCGTTGTCGTCAGCCAAAAGAATCCGAGCAGAGGGTGCAGAAGAGCGGAGGGGCAGGGGGGCAGGGGAGGCAGGGGAGGCAGGGGAGGCAGGGCAAGAATCTATATATATGTTGTAGTCTTCTTGAACTAGTTCTTCTCCCCCTGCTTCTCTTCTCCCCCTGCTTCCCCTGCTCTCTTCTTCCGGTAGCCACCGCAGGGCTTCTTCTAAATAAGGTGTTGCACCTAATGCGGTTGAAGCTAAAGTTCGCGGGGCACTAATCCGGTCTGGAGGTAAATGAGCATATCCTGTTGGAATTGACACAGTAAAGCAACTGCCTACTCCAAGAAGACTGGTAACATCAACTGTTCCACCATGCATTTGCACCAATTCTTGCACCAGTGATAATCCAATTCCTGACCCTTCAAAAGTTCGTCCTTGCGCCCCTTTGACGCGGTGGAATCGTTCAAAAAGGTGGGGGATTTCTGCTGCTGGGATACCGATTCCTGTGTCTTTGACTGCAAACTCGATATGGTCATTTGACCACTGCAAACTGACTGCAATTTCTCCAGCCATCGTAAACTTGAAGGCATTCGAGAGCAGGTTAAGAACAATTTTTTCCCACATCTCTCGATCTACATAAACTGGTGCTGGCAGAGCAGGACAATTAACTGATAACTGCATCCCTGCCCGTTCTACTGCGGAACGAAATACACTAGCGAGTTCTGCGGTGAAGGTGGCAAGGTTGGTGGGTTCATAAGAGGCTTGAACCCTTCCGGCTTCAATGCGTGAAAAATCTAGCAAGCTGTTGACCAGTTTCAGCAGCCGAAGTCCGTTGCGTTGCACCATTTCTAGCTGCTCTCGTTCTTTGGCTGGAAGCAGAGTAGCACAAGTGGCTAAAGTGTCCTCTAATGGCCCCAACATCAGAGTAAGTGGGGTACGGAACTCGTGGCTGACGTTGCTGAAAAAGACGGTTTTGGCGCGATCGATTTCTGCCAAGGCTTCAGCGCGTTTGCGTTCTTCCTCGTAAGCTTGGGCGTTAGCGATGCTGGCGGCAATTTGAGCCGCAATTAAATCAATGAATCCTTGATAATTGTCGTCGAATAGCCTGAAGGGGTTCAAACCAGCAATTAATATACCAGCTTTTCCGCTTTGACCGGATGGGGCAATGGGTACTGCGATCGCTTGATGGGGCGATCGCTGCCAAACACCACAAGGTAGACTACTAAAAGACACTTCCAAATCGGAAATTAATTTTGGCCGATGTGTTTCGATCGTTTCCGCAAAGGGCCAAACCCCATCAGCATCGAGAGCAACTGTTTCTGGAACTGCTACGTGGTTTTGCTCGATGCGGCACGTTCCAGCCAGAAAAACTTCCTGCTTATCGGGATCGACCAGATAAATCATTGCGAAGGGGAGATCGTAAGGGTTGCTCTCCAGACAACTCGCACTTAGCGTACAGGCTTCATCGAATGTCCGCGCGTCTGCTGTCCTCGCCGCTAGTTCGCGCAAAAGTGCCAACTGACGCTCGCTGATAATTCGCTGCGTGTCTTCTGTGTTGGCGCAGATGATCCCACCTGTATCGCCCTGGTCATTAGGAACCGGACTATATGAAAAAGTATAATAGGTTTCTTCTGGGTAGCCGTTGCGCTCCATAATTAGCAGTAGCGCTTCGTCGTAAGTACCCTCATTCTTCAGCATTGCTGATTCGGCGCGAGGCCTAACCTGATCCCATATTTCTCGCCACACGTAAGAAGCCGGCTGCCCAAGTGCTTCTGGATGTTTGCCGCCGATAATAGTCTTATAAGCGTCATTGTAAAGGTTAATCAGTTCCTCACCCCACCAAACAAACATGGGTTGACGGGAAGTTAGCATAATTCGCACGGCAGTCTTCAAACTCTGCGGCCACTGCTGTGTTGGGCCAAGGGACGTTTTTGACCAATCCTGTTCTCGCATCCTAGCACCCATTTCGCCTCCACCGATAAGGAAATTTACGTTGGCATTGCTTGCTAACGTTGATTCGTTCTTCATCAATTCCTCTCGATTGGTCATGTGCGGTTACAGGCTACATCGGTGGTTGTCTTTTAGAAAAAATCCTCTATAAATTAGACTAGACCTTTACGCTTCTAAACACTTATTTTAGAGGATATTCAAAGGCAGATACAGGGTGAGATACCAATGCTGTGACTTTTCAAAGCATTAAAATTGCCTTTTTGAGGCAAGCTTCTACTTTGGCTATTTTTATTGTCTCCTTTATATCATCGATATTTCAAGCTAGCTACCAAGGGCAATTCTCATTAGACAATAGACTTCTTGACATTTGTGGGGAAAAGGGGAAGGGTTAAAGGGTAAAGGTATGGAATTTTCCCAAACCCAGTAACCTTTAACCATTCTCCAACCGGAAAGCAAAAGCTACTTTTGCAAGATGTTTAGTCTAATCATGTTGTAACGGCGATCGCTAGCCACAAGTGTTTGGCACGCTGTAGGTTAAGCAAACGGGTTTTAATAATGGGTTGCGCTAAAATTCCCCTGCCGAAAAAACTTTGAAGGAGGGGAATTAAAGCATTCCTAAATATTTAAATTGTTTCTGTAAACATACCGGTTCGGGCAAACTCTTCTTCTTCAGGGGTGAAGAGTGGAGGTTTATCCACAAGGCTCGGTTCAAAGTAGTATGTTTCTTGGAGAAACTGCCCGCTAATGACAGCTTCCTCTAAATCCTTGATGTGATTGTGTGCAACTATACACGCTTCCTTGAGATTATTCGCATCGCCCTTCTCTAGCAGCTTTGGAAATTCTGTTTTTACCCCTGTCAGCCGTGCCAATGGCTTGAGAATTCCGTAGATGTTGTAGATGCGAGCAGTTTCTATGCTGGTGTATTTGAGTGCATTGGCTCTTGCTAACTCAGAGTCAAGGCTGGGCCAAAAACGGGTGGTGTAGAACGCTTTCTCATCCTTGTGATACCATTCTTCCGATCGCGCAATGGAAGAAGAAACGGTGTTATGCAGTTTCCAGAAGAATAAGCGCAGAGAGGAACCATCTACGACGGTAGATAATTTTGCCTCCAATGACACCTCAAAGTCAGTCAGGTTAGGATCGCGTCCAAGCACGAGGTATTCTACAGGATACATATCCACTTCCTTATTTTGGACAACGTACATATTCAGGTGGTGTCGGCAGTAAGGACAGGGGTACATTGTGGCAAACAGTTGGAAGAAATCTTTGAAAATTACGACTGCGGCTTTTTGCTGTTCTGGTGTCTTGGTACAGACAATCTCTGCTGTAGTATGGAAGAAGCGCCACACTGCCGGGCCAATGTAGTAGGGGAAACTGACTCGCATTTGGGAATCCTTCACCTCAGTCCGATCTAGATAGACATCAATGAATGCAACATACTGCGATAGCGCCCCTGATTCGCGCCCAAACTCTAGACGTTCGCGGCGTTTCTGGACTCCATTCAGGTAGTGATGCGTTAACCGCCATGCTTGTTTGAGGATCAATTTCTGTTTGGGAGTGCAACGGGGAAAATTTTCGGCAACATCCGCCCCGTAGCGATTAAATTCTCCTGAGTTTTTTGTACACTGATACCATTCATCCAAAGCCGCTTCGTCGGGTACGGTGTTACTTTGGATATCTGCTGTGCTAGAAACACTAAAGGCTGCCAATAACTTCGGCATAAAGTCCTCATACCAGTATGCTACTGGCATGATTGCACCATCTATTTCCTCGGTTGCTTGCGAGAGAATGACGCGGTTCCACTTGTGCAAATAGTCTTTTGGATTTGCCTGAGATTTAGCTGGTGGTGGAGCCATTTCTTCGTTCAGTTCTATTCCCCTGAGACGATTGAGTTCGTTAATCGCCAGCACACCTTCGACGATATCACCCAAGCTGAGACTTTTCTTTTTGATCGTAATTGCAAACTCGACTCCGGCAGCAAACTTTTCTTTGACATTGGCAAATTTACTCCGCGCTTCTAAAATCGCTTGCTGTTCTGCCAACATTTCTGGTGTCTTTGCCACTGTTTGCCAGTTCTCGATCCGCTCCTGCAATTGGGCATATTCATCGGTAATTGATTTCACCACTGCATCTAGAACGGGGTAGCAATCCTCGGATACTATACCTAATGCTTTGTACAGTGCGATCGCCTGTTTAACAAACTCCACAAAATCAGTAATTCTGTATGGCAAGTTTTTCACCCGCAAGTGAGTTTCGTGATTTGCAGAGAAACTCTCACGGAAGCTGCGGTAGGCTGCTCCTTGAATCAAACGAAACAAACCTATCTGCATTTGTAAGGGAGATGTACCACTTTTTTTCTGATTCGGTGAGTTTGGGTGTTGCGCTAACTGTTCTTTTAGCTGTGCCAACTCTGGAGTCGTTGCTTCTTGCGTCGGCTGAGTACTGGCTGCTGCGGCTTCATTGGAAGTAGCAACTGTCTTGAGCGAACTGTTAAGGGAAATCGGTGAATCTTGATAACCAGTTTTGCTTTCTGACTCCTCCGGTACTAGCTGACAGAATTCCTCAAAGTCAATTGAGCCATCGCCATCATGATCTACTTCCTGCAACATCTCTTTCAATTCAGCGTCTGTCAGCCCAAACTGACTCATGACTGTCCGCAGTTCAACGGCAGTAATTTCACCGCTACCGTCCTCATCAAAGGCACTGAAAGCTAACTTCAGGCGACTTTGGCGATCGCCTACTTTTGCAATCATCAGCGTTTTAAATTCTTCAAAATCGATAGTGCCTGATAAGTCAACGTCAATCTCCTTAATCAAGTCACGCAGCCCCGCTTCTGTGGGATTTTGCCCTAGCGATCGCATTACCTCTCCTAGTTCCTCGGTTGAGATCGCGCCGTTGCCGTCTACGTCTAATACTTTGAAAGCTTGCCACAATTTTTCTATTTCTTGTTCATCAATCATGGTTTTGTTCCAATTCTATATCTGTCACTGATAAATTTCTTACCATGTTTTATAACAGCTACTTCAATGGTGTTTAATTATATTAAGTAAGTAGGTTCAGCGCTTGGCAGATTGTTAGTCGTGAAGCAATACTACTCGCTTTGTGCATTTTGAACTAAGAATTTGGTTTGGGGAAAAGGTTAAAGGGGAAGGGTTAAAGGTTTTTTCTTTCCCTTTTCCCCAAAACCCGACAAGTATTGAGTCGTGAAGATGATGCCACATATCGTCCAGAAAGTTCAAACATTCGTCTACAAAGTTCAAACATTCGTCCAGAAAGTTCAAACATTCGTCTACAAAGTTCAAACATTTGTCCAGAAAGTTCAAACATTTGTCCAGAAAGTTCAAACATTTGTCCAGAAAGTTCAAACATTCGTCCAGAAAGTTCAAACATTCGTCCAGAAAGTTCAAACATTCATGCAAGAGCATAATTTACTAGATGCAAGAGTCTCATACCCGATTGGGCATAACCACAGCCAACAAAAAATCTCTCTGTATTTAGTGCCCCATACCCCATGCCAATTCCCTGTCTTTTGTATTTGCGATCGCAAACTAACTTAACCTAAATATATGCCTTTAGCAGAGGTAAATTCAAAAACTATGTTCGATATTTAAGTAAATAGTAAGTATCAAGAACAACGGAACTCAGTTTTAACCCTACTTGCGATCGCCTTGTAAATTTGTCATTTGCTTATTTTTACAACAAATCTGGCTTTACAGGATTGATTGCAAAAGCCCCTAGATAAAGTATCAAAAGTTTTATGTCTCCGCTTATAAAAGCTCCTTTGCCTTTGCCTCATTTCAACTTTTAGAAATGAGGCAATTTTCTATGTTGCCATATACCCACGCGTAATTTTGTCATCGAGAATAGAGGTAAAATATTAGTGTTGAAATATATTTAGCCTATCTTAGTACTATTTATTACAAATTGAGTTACATTTGCGAACTTGCGCTTTCACTCTAATGTAAGGCGAATTTTTTACAATCTTTGAGAAACGCTCTACTTTCAAGATAACTAGCTTTTCTCCTTTTTTAAATTTAACGATTGTTTTTCCAGATAAAGATTTTTCCTTTATTAGATTGACTTCATGTTTAACAGTTACGATTGTTCCTGATGATGGAATGACAGGAGGCTCAATACTAGGAAATTGTTTAGGATTTGATGGTTGAAGAACTAGTTTTTGTCCAACAGATAAACTACCTGAAGTTTTATTAACCATACCTATCCATATCCAGCCAGTAGGATTTACTGATTTTGTTGAGTTTACAGTTGGTTTGGGTGTTAATAAAGGAATCTCTAATATATTAAGCTTTTGATAAATGAAGCTTATAAATGTACCACTTACTACAAAGAAAATAACTAGTCTCACAGGGATGTTGCTGACTCTATTCCGGCGACGATACCTGGATGGTTTAAATAAGTAACCCAAGTTGCGGGTTATCAAGCTGTGGGTACTTTGCACTTGAATAGTCGTGCGCTCGTTCAGGACGAAGTGGCGGTTGCACGTCGCGCAACCGCCACCTCAATTAACTCAAAAATACAGATACTGAATTAGATTAAAG